>CADBLC010000020.1 GCA_902795385.1 Fibrobacter succinogenes
GAGTTCCAGAATTTCGAGCTCGGGCGTCACGAACGACGAACTCAGCAGTTCGGGGTAGCCGTTACGCTGGGCGAGGTTCCTGAACTTGGCGCGGAGCGGGGATTGGATTTTTTCGCCGACGATTTGCGGGGTGCCGTCGCCACCCTGCACGATGGGAGCACAGTCGCCGATGGTCGTGGCCTCGAGCATGTAGAGCTTTTTGCAGGCGAGGGCGATGAGGCTGCCCGCGCTTATAGCTTTCTTCTTCACGAGGGCGATGGTCTCGGGCCCCTTGACCGCCATGATGGTGTCGACGATGTCGAATGCGGCATCGAGGCGTCCGCCGAAGGTGTTGATTTCGAAGACGATGTAGTCGGGATTTTCCTTGAGGGCGTCGTCGATGGCGCGGGCGCAGAATTCGAACATCGCGGGTTCCACGTCGCCTTCGAGCTTGACCCATACGGCGTGCTTCTTCTTGAGTTCCTGGATGCGCGGCAGAATCAGTCGCGGCGGAATCGGCGGGCTTTACGGCTGTAGTATCGGCGGCAGCAAAGGCCGCGGTCAACAAAAGCGTAGATAAAATGCTTGAAAAGAGTTTCATACCCTCAATATACGAAGATTTGAGGGCGAAAGACTAGTATGTTTCGTATTTTGCGTCTCTTTCCACGGGAACGAGCCCTTCTCCCGCAATCAGGGCCTTCATGCGTTCTGGACTCATGCCCACGGGGACGGTCGCTCCGGCGGCGTGCGTGATTTTTTCTTCGATAATCGTGCCGTCCAGGTCGGATGCTCCGGCATGGAGCGCCTTCATCGCGGTCTCGATGCCCATCTGTATCCAGTAGGCCTTGATATGCGGGAAGTTGTCGAGGAACAGCCTTGCGACGGCGACCGTGCGCAGTATGTCTTCTTCGCTCGTGATGTTCGGGACAATCTTGTGCAGCGCGTTGTGCTCCGGGTGGTACACGAGCGGGATGAACGCGAAGAATCCGGGCGCTTCGTCCTGCAAATCGCGGAGCATGCGCATGTGGGCGATGCGGTCTTCGGGCTTCTCCTGTGTGCGGCGCGGTGCACGTCGAGCCATTCCTCGCCGGTTTCCTTGCCGGGGCAAATCTGGTCGCGTACGCTCTGCACCAGAATTTCGGCGCCTCCGCCGGGGAGGGCGTCCAGGCCCGCTTCCTTGAGCGTGGTCATGATCTGCAGGGGCGTCTGGCCCGAGATTTTCGCGAAGTGGCAAATTTCTACCGCGGTAAAGGCCTTCAGGTTCGCCTTCGGGAATTCTACGCGAAGCTTGCGCAACATCTCGATGTAGTAATCGAAGGGATGGTCGGGGTGGAGCCCGCCTACGATGTGCAATTCCCGCGCGCCGCCGGCAATCGCCTCTGCGGCCTTGTTCCGGATGGTGTCGTAATCCCAGTCGTATGCGGTCGGGCTATCCTTCTTGATTTTCGAGAAGGCGCAGAACTTGCAGTGCAGAACGCACACGTTGGTGTAGTTGATTTGGCGGTTGTTCACCCAGTAGACGGATTTTCCGTGACGGGCCTCCTTTTCGGCGTTCGCGCGTGCGCAGAGTTCGTCGAGCGGAGCGTTTAGAAAAAGGTCGAGTGCTTCTTGTTCGCTTAGGCGGGGCATGCACTAAAGATAGAAATCGCGGCGCCCGATGGCGTCGCGAGTGCTTGAAACTTACTTGAACTGTTCGCACCACTTGGGCACGACTTCGGTCGCCTTGCCCTGCACGATGACGTCGGTATCCGGGTCGTACGAAGGGACTTCGAGGTTCAGGCAGGTGACTTTTGCGCCGCAGCGCTTGGCAAAGTTCTTGAAGCCCGCGGCGGGGTAGACCACGCTGCTCGTGCCGATGTATACGAACTCGTCGCATTCGCGGAGTGCCGCCTGGATTTCTTCCATGTAGAGCGGGACTTCTTCGAAGAATACGATGTCCGGGCGGGTTTTGGCGCCGCAGAACGGACACTTAGTTTCAAGGGTCTCTTCGCCGTTGAACATGAATTCGTGATCGCTGTTCGCCATGCAGCGGAGCTTCATCAAATCGCCGTGCATGTGGAGCACGCGCTTGCTGCCGGCCCTCTCGTGAAGGTCGTCTACGTTTTGCGTCACGAGCAAGAACTTGTCGCCCAGACGTTCTTCAAGTTTGGCGAGCGCGAGGTGCGCCGCGTTGGGCTTGTGTTCGGGCAGGCCCTTGCGCAAGAAGTTGTAGAAGTCCATCACGCGCTTCGGGTCACGGCGGAGCGCTCCGGGCGTGCAGACGTCCTCGATATTCTCGTGTTCCCACATCCCGTCGTTCCCGCGGAACGTGCGGAGTCCGGACTCGGCGCTGATTCCGGCACCGGTCAGTACGACTAGTCTTATCGACATTCTTGCTCCTTGGCTAGGCTTTCAAAGAACAGGGCTTCGGCGACGATGCCGTGCTCGAAGTCGGGGAGGTAAAGGCTTTCGTTTTCGCCGTGCGCGGCACATTCCGGGTCTTCGAGGCCCGTCATCAGGATGGGAATGTCACCGAGGGTGCTGCGGAAAAGTTCTGCACCTGGGATGCTTGCCCCGCATCCGATGAATTTTGTCGGCTGCCCGTAGGCTTCGGCCATGGCGTCGCCCATTTTTTTGAAGAAGGGGTGGGCGATGTCGGTCGTGAACGGGTTCGCGCCGTCTTCGGCGGTGATGCTGCATTCCATGCCGCTCGGCACGTGCTGGTGCAGGAACTCCACGAGCATCTGGGTGCAGGCTCCGGCATCCATGCCGGGGGCGAGCCGGATTCCGATGCGGGCGTAGGCGCTATCTTGCAGTACGTTCCCCGCATTGGTCCGGCTCCCCACTTCCATCGCGGTGACCACGATGGAAGGCCTGCGCCACAGCGTCTCGAGAATCTTGTCGCCGGGAACGTTCAGCTTTACGCAGTCGAGTACGCCGCCTTCCTTGCGGAACGTCTCTTCGCTGTACCCGAGACTCCCGTAAGACTCGAGTTCTTCGGGCGTAGGCGGTACGATGCCGTCTTCGAAATGCGGGATGGCGATGTTCCCGTCTTTGTCGGTCAGCGCCGAAATCATGCGGCACAAAGCCTGTCCCGGGTCGGGAATCGGTCCGGACCAGCTTCCGGAATGGAGGGGGGCCTTGGTGCTCTTGAGCGTCACGTTCACGGCGCTCATGCCGCGCAGTGTTGTGGTGATGGAGGGCGTCCCCTTGGCGAAGTTCCCGAGGTCCGCGATGATGACCGCGTCGCACTTGAGCAGTTTGGCGTTTCTCGCGAGGATTTCGGCGAACCCGGCGCTACCGGATTCCTCTTCGCCCTCGATGATGAACTTGAGATTCGGCCCCTTGTCGCCGAACGCTTTGCGTACCTGCTCGCAGGCGGCCACGTGGGTGATGATTCCCGCCTTGTCGTCGGCAGTGCCGCGCCCGTAAAGGCGTTCCCCGCGAATTTCGGGCTCGAATGGCTTGGTGTCCCACAGGTGCTCGCGCATGGGGGGCTGCACGTCGTGGTGGGCGTAAAGCAAGATGGTCGGGTTCTCGGGCCTGGTGAGGCTTTCGGCGTACACGGTGGGCCGCCCGCTCGGGGGCAGCAGGAACTGGACGTTGGTGTAGCCGGCGTCGGTGAACATGGCCTTCACGGCCTCGGCGCTTTCGAGAACGAACTTCTGGTCAAAATTGTCAAAACTGATGGAGGGAATCCTCACGAGGCGTTTGAGGGCCTCGATATACCCGGGCATGCCGTCATGAATTCTTTTTTCTGTCTCGGAAACCACTTTGTAAACCTCTTTTTTTATAATTTATAATTATATGGCAGTCGAATGTATCAATCATGAGTATTACTTGCGTTTTAGCGACCGCATTCTGGCGCTTATACGCAAAATTTTCCATAACTATCCGGAATTTAGGCATGATTCCTTCAAGCATGTCGCCCGCTTCGCCCCCTTTATCCCCTTCATGGGCGGCAGGCCCGACCTGCGCAAGCCGTTAAGGCGCGTCGTCACCTTCTCGGACCATAGCAATTCCCTGTATTTCGGTTGTCCTATCATCCTTGCTGCCGGAGCGAACAAGACTGCCGAGCGTATTTCCGATTTCGCGAACGTCGGTTTTGGCGGAATCACGGTCGGTACCGCGACCCGCAGGTTCCGCAAGGGCAATACGCACAAGCCGCGTATCGGTTTCCTCGAGAAGGAGAGGGCCATCCACAACAGCATGGGCCTCAACAACGAGGGTGTAGAAGTCATTGCCGAACGCGTCGACCGCCAGCTGGTCAAGGCGCACAAGGCGGGCCTCTGCGTTGGCATTTCCGTCGCCGAGACTCCGGGCCTTACCGACCCCGAAGAAAAGCTGAAGGACATCATCGAGAGTTTCTCCATCGCCTACAAGGCTGCCGACTACATCGAAATCAACGTGAGCTGCCCCAATACGGGCGAATCCCGCGTGGACCTCGACATGAGTTTCTCGGAGCGCATCTTTACCGAAATTATGAAGTTCCGCAATACGCTCGGGTTGCGCAAGGCCGTGTACGCAAAACTCAGCCCCGACCTTTCGGAACGCCACCTGATTGCCATCATGGAAATGCTCGTGCGCACGGGCGTGAACGGCGTGGTGGTGGGCAACACTTACCCGACGGCCAAGATTAGCGAGCTGCCTGTCACTACCAAGTATGACGAACTTCGTCCGCTCCGCGACGATGGTGACTGTGGCGGAATGTCCGGCCGTCCGCTTTACGAGAACATGATCTGGAATGTCCAGTACATTCGCGAGCATTACCCGCAAATGAGCATTATCGCTTGTGGCGGTATCGACCACGGCTACAAGGTGTACGACCTCATCAAGATGGGTGTGGACGCCGTGCAGTGCTATTCCGTGGTGGCTTTCCGCTGGATGGCCGCTCACGCCATGCGTAACGAACTGATGGACGCCATGCTGAACGACGGTTACAAGTCCCTCGGCGAATACGACGACCGCAATCCTAAAAAGTGAAGCAGCTGATACGAGTCATATTCTGTCTGGCGCTTGCCGCGGGTCTCTCGTTCGGCAAGGATTTCATGGGTATTCCCATCGAGGAGGCTCCCGCTAGCGAAGTGCGCCCCCTGCCTTTGGTGGTGCTGGGAGGGGGAGGATTCCTACGCTATTACCTCAACTCGGTTGATGGCGGCGTGCGTGCCTCGACGGACTTCCGTGTCCACAAGCACCATTCGCTCGGGCTGTTCGGCCTTATCCATCTGGGGGACGACTTCATGGAGGCGGGACTGGACTACCGCTTCTATTTCTCGGGCAGGCTCATGGAAACCGGACACGACGACTTTCTGCGCTTCGGTTTTTCGGGCATCTATATCGAGAAGGAAGACGAGTCCTACTTTCCGCCGGTCATCTCCTTCGGTTACGGGCGAGACATCCTGTTTTTCAAGAACGCCGACCTGCTGGGACGAATCCAGCTGAGCGGCAGTTACATTATTGGCGAGCCGGTATCTAAAAAGAAGGATAACCACCTCATTGACCAGGAAGCCCACTTCTTGATATCGCTCGATCTTTCGTTGCTGTTCTTTTGATAGGGGGACTATTCAAGATGAATATTCGCTTTATTGCTAGTTTGTTTGCACTCTGTACGATTCCCGCCTTTGCCGTGCCGTGGCTCGGGGTCACGTTCAAGAAGACTACGTTCGAAAATCACCTGGCCCTCGACGTGAAGGGCGTGCATCCGGGCTCCGGGTGCTTTACTGCCGGAGTTGTCGCTGGCGACAAGATTGTGGGCGTCGAAGGCAAACCGCTAAACGACATGTCGCAGCTTACCTCTTTCATCGGTAGCTCGAAGGCCGGTGCGACGATGAAGATTGAAATCGAGCGCGGAGGCAAGAAAATCCCGCTCAAGGTCAAGCTGACTGACCGTCCCGACGACATCTCGAGCCTCACGGGTTCCGCCATCGGAAGCAAGATGGCCGAGCTGGGCAAGAATTTCTACCAGAACGCGGACAAGCGCAAGGCAAAGCCCAAGGCGACCCTCCTCGATTTCTGGGCTACCTGGTGCGGTCCGTGCCGCAAGACGCTCCCGATTCTCGAAAGCATCTACGCCAAGCTCGGCAACCAGGGCCTCGAGATTATCGGTATTGCCGACGAGGACTTGGGCACGCTGAACGCCTTCTACGAGCGCCAGCACCGCTCGCCGTATCCGCTGTACCGCGACGCGACTAAGGAACTCTGGCGCCGTTACGGTATCAGGTCGGTCCCCACGCTCATGCTCTTGGACAGCGAGGGCTATATCAAGGGCGTGTGGAGCGGCGTCCCAAACCAAAAAGCTCTTGAACAGATCGTTCAAGAGACAATGGCGCAATAATGTTGCGGGGAAGGCGGGCTAGTTTACGCTCGCCTTTTTCTGTGCTTCGAAAATCTCGTCGTACTGGGCCTTGGAGATTCTCTTGTATCCCGTGGTGATGGAACCGAAGTCGTAGTAGGCGGAATCGCCCTTGACTCTCATCACGTATTCCATGTCCAGAGAGTTCTTGCCGCGGAGAGCACCGTCGGAAACTGCCAGTAGCCCACGTAGTTCGAGGAACTTTCGCCGCAGGCGATGAAAAACAGGGAAACGAGAGAGAATGTTGCGATGGCGATAATCTTTTTCATGCCCTTAAAATAGTTATTTTTGTCTCGAAAAATGAAACATTTATACCTGTTGGCTCCAATTCTCGCAATTTTCGCGATTTTCGCTGTATATTTTCTTATACAAACGAACCGCAGGCCTATTCCCCATTATGAACCCAAGCAAGAACCCGAGGTTATCTTTGATGCCGAGGAATATTTGCGCCAGCTAAAGAAGGACCACAAGCCCTTCGGCACGCGCGGCGTACACAGGCTTTTGCTCAAGCGCACCAGGCAAAAGGCGGGGGTGTACCTGGAGAGCCTGGAGCCTGCTTTGGATTCTATCGGCCTCGAAGTTGTCAACGTGTACCACTCGGTAATGGGATTCGAGTACGTGCCCGTGATTACGAGCGGCAACGACTGGCCCTACCATGCCCAAAAGTCGAAGCACTACGAGAACAAGGCGCTCGATTTCCGCATCAAGTTCCTGCTTCCCGAAGAAAAGAAGAGTATCGTGGAGCTTGCCACCAAAAAGCTGGAAGGCCGGGCCCGAGTCATCTGGGAAAAGGGCGAGGCCGAACACCTGCACGTGGAGCTTCTTGATTGAGGATTGATGATTGAGGATTGATAATTGATGATTGATGATTAATGATTTCACATTATCCATCATCCATTATCAATTATCCATTATACAACGCTTCTCGTTTACCTGCAACATCTAAAGCCTACGCTCGGGTACTGGTTTTGCGGGTAGAAACTGAACTTGCTTTCGGTGCAGCGGCTTCCGTTGTTCGTATTCCAGGCGCCACCCGCCACGTAGAACATGTTGGGGTGTTCCTTGCTCGCGGTAGCCGTCCATTCCCAAAGGTTTCCGTTCATGTCGTACATGCCCCACCAGCTACGGCACTGTTCCTTGCGTCCGCTACGCTTGGCAGCCTTGGTGTTGGTGTTGCACTTGTTCTGCTTGTAGCTGTCGCCGTACGAATACTTGGTGTTGTCCTTGCCGCGGCAGGCGGCCTGCCATTCGTCGATGGTGCAAAGGTGCTTGCCGGCCTGTTCGCAAAGGCTTACGGCTTGTTCGTGGCTTACCATGTCGCGCGGGTTCTCGTCGGCCAGGTTCGGGTATTCGTAGGCGTCTACGCATACGGTCTTGGCGCCAACGGGCACGGGGTAGGCGTTCTTGCCGCAAATATTGTCGCTAGCCATGTCGTACTTGGCTTCTTCCCAGGCGGTGCGGTTGCCAACGGAGTCCTCGGCAAAGTAGAATACGCTTCCCGTCTTGTTGTAGTCAATAGCCTTGGAGGCCTCTTGCGGGTTCATCGTGTCGCCGATGGAGAGGAATGTCTTGCACTTGATCTCGTCGCACTTCACCTTCAGCTTGATGGGGTCGTAGTAGCGGCCTGCAGGCGGCGTGATTTCGGCGACGGGCGGGACCTGGTCCGCGGCGCGAATGCTGTCCTGGATTCTCTTCTTTTCGAGGGAATCGGCGCGAGCCTTCTCGAGTGCGGCGAGGGAGTCGGCGATATGCTGCAGGCTGTCCTGGCGGGCCTTCTCGAGCGCGGCGAGGCTGTCACGTACGTGGCGGATGCTGTCGCGGTTAAGTGCAGGCTTGGGAGTCTTGTCGGTGGTGTCGAGCGCTGCTAGCGAGTCGGCCACGCGGATGCTGTCGGCGATGCGAGCAGCTTCTAAAGCGGCAAGGCTGTCGGCCCTCATCTTTTCAAGCTGCCTCAGGCTGTCGAGGATGTGCTTCTGGCGGGCTTCCAGTTCGGATTCCTGCTGTTCGCGGAGCGCTTCCTGCTTCATCTTGTCCAACTGGCACTGCACTATAAAAAGGCAAAGCAACAGGAGGAACATGAGTACCAGTACGGCAATGTTCCGTTTCTTGTTGCGGTTCTGCGGATTATTCTCTTTATTCTGCTTGTTCGTATTCATGGCAGTAAAAAACTTTTGAGGTTAGTCTTCGACGGCGGCCTTTTCTGCGGCGACTCTTTCTTCGTGGAAGAGTTCGGCCCAGTGGCGCTTGATTTCCGCCTCGATTTCCTTGATGCTGAGCTTGCGGCGCAGGCTGTTGCGGTAGGCGATGGAAATGCCGCCAGTTTCTTCGGACACCACAATCACCATGGCGTCGCATTCGGCGGCAAGAGCCTTGGCCGCGCGGTGGCGCATGCCGTAGCCGGCATCGCCTTCCACGTTACCCGTGGGCATGGGGAGGATACAGCCCGCGGCCACGATGCTGTGGCTGTTCAGCAGCACGGCGCCGTCGTGGAGCGCGGAGTTCGGGAAGAACAGCGCGCGCAGCAGGCGCGAACTGATTCTCGCGTTCAAAATTTCACCGGTTTCTTCGTAGTTGCGCAGGCCCACGCGCTTTTCAAGCACAATCAATGCTCCCACGTGGTTCTTGGCGAGGTCCTGCACGGCCGACGTGATGGATTCGGTGACTTCGTCGAGGCCGCTGGAATGGAAGAACAGTTGTCGCAGGTCCGCTCGGCTGATGGACTGGCCGATTCGCGTCAGGGCGCTTCGGATTTCGGGCTGGAACACAGGCGAGAATGAGCAGGAGGCCGCCCACAATCATCTGCACGGCGCGGGTGCCGCGGAACAGCAGGAAAACGTAGTAGAGGATGATGGACACGAGGAGCACGTCCAGAATGTCCGCCATTCTCACGTCGATGACATCGAATATCTTAAACAGTACCATAGGACCTCAGCGCCTCCAGGTAAAGTATAGATTCTTTTGCTTCGCGTACGTCGTGCACGCGGATGACACTTGCGCCTCCGAGGGTAGCGACTATGCCCGCGGTGACGGTCGGGATAAGCCTGTCGCTGGATTCTAGTCCCGGCATCTTGCCGATGTACGACTTGCGCGACGTTCCGACGAGTACGGGGTAGCCGTCTTCCAGGAACGCGTCTACGGATTTCATCAGGTCGATGTTGTCCTGTACGGACTTTCCGAAACCGATTCCGGGGTCGAGGCAAATTTTTTCTTTGGCAACGCCGAGGCCGAGCAGCTTGTTGGCCTGGGCGAGCAGCTCTTCGCGGACTTCCTGTACCACGTCCGTGTACGGCTTAAAGTCCTGCTGCATCTTGCCGAAACTTCCGCGCATGTGGTTGAGCACTACGGAGGCTCCCGTGCGGGCGACGGTCGCGGGCATTTCGGGGTCCATGGTGCAGGCGCTGATGTCGTTGATGATGTGCGCTCCCAGGCGCATGCATTCGGCCGCGACTTTCGCCTTTACGGTGTCTACAGAGATGTAGAACTTGCGGTTGCCGGGATTGTCGAGGTCCTCGGAAATCTCGGACATCTGGGCGAGTGCTTCCACCACGGGGCATACGCGGTCCAGTTCTTCCTGTTCGCTTACGGGCTCGCTCCCGGGGCGGCTGCTTTCGCCGCCGATATCGAGAATCGTCGCTCCCTGCTGCAACAGCGTTACCGCATGCTCGTAGGCGGCGTCGGGCGTGTTGTGCTTGCCGCCGTCAAAAAAGCTGTCGGGCGTCACGTTCACAATGCCCATCACGAGCGGCATCGATTCCGCCGTTACAAGCTCGTTCCCGATTTTCCAAGCGAGAGCGCGGTTCCTGTCGAGATAATCCTTAAGCATCAGGCTTTCGGGTCCTCCGGTTCAATTCCTGCGGCGGGGGAGATTCCTGCGGCTTCCGGTTTGGAGACTACGGGTGTCTCGTTCGCTACCGGGGCGATAGGCGGCTGCTTGCCCGGGTCGGGCGGGGGCGTCTCTTCGCGCTTTTTCTTCGCGGCCATTTCCTCGAGCGCCTGGTACTGGCGGCTCTTCTTGGTGCCGGTGAGCTTTTCTCCCGCCATCACGCGGTCAATCTCTTCGCGGTCGAGCACCTCGAATTCAAACAGCGCTTCGGCGAGGTCCACGAGCTTGTCCTTGTTCTCTTCGAGGAGCTTGCGGGCGGCCTGGTCCATGCGCTTGATGAGCCCGTTGACGGCGTTGTCAATCTTTTCGGCCATCATCTCGGACATTTCCTTGGGCTTGCTAATTTCTCGGCCGAGGAACACTTCTCCGTCGGCGCGGCTGTAGCAGACCGGACCGATGTCTTCGTCGAATCCCCATTCGGTGACCATCTTGCGGGCAAGTTCGGTAGCGCGCTGGATGTCGTTGGATGCGCCCGTGCTCTGGTGGTTGAAGAAGATGAGCTCGGCGAGGCGTCCGGACATCATGATCATGATGCGTTCTTCGGCGTATTCGCGGCTGTAGCTCACCTGGTCGCGTTCGGGAAGGCTCATGGTGACGCCCAGGGCGCGACCGCGCGGGATAATCGTAATCTTGTGGAGCGGATCGCTGTGCTTGCACAAAAGCGTCATGAGGGCGTGGCCTGCTTCGTGGTAGGCCGTGTGGCGCTTCTCTTCGTCGGTCATCAGGAGCGTGCGGCGTTCGGCACCCATGCTCAGCTTGTCGCGGGCTTCCTCGAAGTCGAGCATCGTGACCTTCTTGTTGTTGAAGCGAGCGGCCAGCAGGGCGGCCTCGTTCACCAGGTTCTCGAGGTCGGCACCGGCGAGTCCCGGCGTTCCCTTTGCGATGGCGGAAACGTCCACGTCCTTGTCCAGCGGAACTTTTCTCTTCTTCAAGTGAACCTTCAAAATCTCTTCGCGGCCCTTCAGGTCGGGCAATCCCACCACAATCTGGCGGTCAAAGCGGCCCGGGCGCAGCAAAGCCTTGTCGAGCACGTCGGGGCGGTTGGTGGCGGCAATCAAAATTACGCCTTCGTTCGCGGTAAAGCCGTCCATCTCCACGAGCAGCTGGTTCAAGGTCTGTTCGCGTTCGTCGTGTCCACCGCCGAGGCCTGCGCCACGCTGGCGCCCAACCGCGTCGATTTCGTCGATAAACAAAATGCACGGGGCGTTCTTCTTGCCCGTCTCGAAGAGGTCGCGCACGCGGCTTGCGCCCACGCCCACGAACATCTCCACGAAGTCGGAACCCGACATGCTGAAGAACGGGACTCCCGCTTCGCCTGCGACAGCGCGGGCAAGCAACGTCTTGCCGGTACCCGGAGGCCCCACGAGCAGCGCACCCTTCGGAATGCGTCCGCCCAGTTCGTCGTATTTCTTTGGCGCCTTGAGGAATTCCACGAGCTCCTGCAAGTCCTGCTTCGCTTCGTCGCAACCGGCCACGTCGTTGAAGGTGGTCCTTTTCTTGGGGTCGTTCGCGAGAATCTTCGCCTGGCTCTTGCCAAAGCTGAACGGGTTCCGTCCGCCACCGCCCATCTGGCGGCTTGTCATAATCCAGAAGAACGCGATGAGGATGATTACCGGGAGGAACGCCATGATGGTATCGATCCAGGTGGTCGATTCGTGGATCACCTTGACCTTCACGCCCTTGATCATTTCCCAGGCGGTAATCTGCTCGTTGCTGATGTCGAGCATGTGGCTCGTGAAATGGCGCGTGTTGCCGGATTCCTTTTCGGCGTGGGTAAAGCGGGCGAGGGCGCTCCTCTTCTTGTTCGCTTCGGCAATCTCGTCCGGGCTCATCTCGTAGGCACCCTCGATGATGATTCCGTCGGGGGTCTTCTGGAGGGTAAGTTCGGTAATGACCTTGGTGGAGTCGCCCATCATGGCGAGGAATTCCGTACGGGTCATGTCCTGTTCGGTATTCTTGCTGGTGAGCGGGAACATCACGAACAGCATCACGAGCATCAGGAGAACGATGATGAAATTCCTATTCTTGAAGGGCGTAGCTGGCTTCTTGGGCTGATTCATTATAATCCTTTATCTTTCTCTCGGCAAGATACAAATTTCTGGGCTTCTTCGGGGGTGAAAAACTCGCAAATTTGGACAGTATGGCCAATTTTGGCGATAGAACGCCTGCGGTAGGCTGCCCGGTGCGGGATTTTCACGTGTGCGGGTTCGCTTTCGCCGTAAAAGAAGCCGATGGGGAAGCGCAGTCCCTGTTCCGAGAGCCAGAGCCTGAACAGCTCCGCCATGTCGGCTCCCGCATGTTCGCACAGGACCTTGTTGAGCTTTTTCTTGTCCAGGGTGAGTGCCATCGTTGGCTTGTTTTGATGCGTCATGGCGGACACTGATCCGCCATCTAGAATTGCATTCCCGAAAACTTCTTCGCACCTGGCAATCACCTTCGCGTACGCCCTGTCGGCAATCCCCGCCATCCGGCAGAGTTGTTCTGTTGCACCGGGGCATTCCTGTTCCAGCCGGGGCAGCGCCTCGTGACGCACTTTGTTTCGTGCGAACTTTACGTCGTCATTGCTTTCGTCTTCGCACCATTCGAGACTGTTTTCGCGGGCGTAGGCGAGGAGGTCTTCGCGAGAGACGGAAAGGAACGGACGGTAGATGAGGTGTGGAAAGTGATGGATGATGGATGATGGATGATTGATAGTTGATGATTGATGATTGATGATGTGGGGGGTGGGGGAGGTATCCCCCTGATTGCAGCCCGTTGCGCGGTCTTCCATCACCCCCTCTAGCGGGGCTTCAGGCGCCACCCCCGCAACGCCTTGGCTATTGCCTAAAATGCGAATTTCCTGGATTCCCCGGAGGCCGGCAAGCGTCGTGCCGCGGCGGAGCCGCATGTACATTGTTTCGGCCTGGTCGCCTGCATGATGCGCGGTGACGATAATTGATGATGGATGATTGATAATTGATGATTGATAATTGATGATGGATGATGTAATTTCCACCAGGGCCCTGTACCTCGCGTCTCTCGCATTCTCTTCGAGAGAACCTTCAGCTTCCTTAAGCGCTTCTCCATTTAATCGCTTCAAGAAAAAGGGAATCTTGTATTGGTTGGCGAATTCCTCGACGAATTTCGCGTCGCGGTCGGCCGTCCCTTCGCGTAGCCCATGGTGCACATGCGCAATCCCCAGCCATTCAATGCCGAGTGCTTCGCGGTTAGCGATGAAATAATGCGCGAGGCAAATGGAATCCAGACCGCCCGAAACTGCAAGCAGCAGGCGCTTGAACCCATGACGGCGGATATTTTGCGTTAAATCAAGACTCAATTTTTATTTTAGGTTAAATTGCTTGATGCATTCTTCGAATTCGTCATCGTTGTCGCTGTAGCTTAGGAGTTGATCGACAAAAGCATGGTGGATGTTGCTGTAATCATTTTTGAGAAAATCCATGTCGTGCTCGGTAGCTTCGCAATACTCTTGGGTGATGTCAAGGTTCTTGTTCCAATTGGTGCAGGTCGTTCCTTGGTAGGATACTTTTATTACGGAGTTTGTGTATTGCGTGGGTTGCATTCCCATGGAAAGAGTTGTGCTGATTTCGATAACCTTTCCATCTACAGAAATATTTACAGTGTTGGAATCTTTCTGTACGAGCCATAAGCCACTAGCTATAAAAGCGGTGTCCGAAGTGACTTGCGGGTTTTCGATGAAGTAGTTGCGGCATAACTTTTCTTTTGATTCGTCTTCAAAAATTTGGTAAATTTGGTAGCAGTATTCGCCGGGACCATAAAGCTTATAGATGTCTTTGAAACTTGATTTTATGGTTCTGTGGGTTGGCTCAAGTATAAGTGTTTGTTTAAGATTGGATGGGTTGGGTACGAATGTTCCGTTTCTGATTCTACCGACAAGTTCCCATGTGGAAAAAATGGAATTCGAATTGCCTACATAAACATAAGCTGCGTGAAGAATGTTGCATTCATCCCCGATATAATCGCATTCGTATAGAGTGTCATTAGACATCTTGAATCCGAATGAATGGTCTATCATATATTTAAGCGAATCTCCGCCATATTCGGATTGGAACGTAGTCGGCGACACGTCGTACCGGTTAAAAATGTCCGTGTAGTCTTCCGCTACCCATTTGAAAGAATTTGTGGCGGAATCGTAATCGCATTCCTCTTCGAGGAAATAGTACCTGAGATGTTCTTCATCAAAGAAAGAGAAATGGTCAGTTTTTTCGACAGTAGTCCAGCCCGATTGGTCTGATTCTTGGGGGATGGAAGGTTCCTCTTCCTGTTTTTCAAAAGTCGAAACAGAATCGTCGTCACTGCAGGCGGCAAAAAAAATAGAGGCAAAAGCGAGAATATAGATATTTTTCATAAAACTCCAGGGCGTTCATAACCCTTTCCTTATCACATACAAATATATATATTTGCCCCTCAAGGAGGCCCCTATGGCAAAAAACAACGGAAAAAAAGTCAGCGTTTTGGCTGATTCCGCAAAGGAGAGCGCAATGTTGCGCAATCTCCGCATAGACGGCTCCCAGAATGGAGCCACCCTGCGGACTAGAATCGTCCGCGACAAGACGAAATACACCAGAACCCTTAAACACAAAAAATCCCTCGCCGATGCGGGGGATTTCCCTTTTATACAGGCTGTTTCGGGTTATTTGCCCGTAGCAATCTTGCCGTAAAAATCCTTGACGTCTTCCCCTTCACCAGAATAGGGGCGCCCTTCTTGCTTGACTTGTAGAATACGAACTGCACGTTTGCGGCCATCGGGCTGATTTCGTAGTCGCGCCAGACCTTGTGCAGGTTCTCCATGTCGGCGGTCTCGATGCCGGTATTCATCGAGCCGTTCTCCAATTGCAGCAGTACGGCAAACGGGAAAATCACCGTATCGTGCCCGAAGCGGAGCGTGGCGGCCGTCTTTTTCGGGGCGTTCTTCGAAGGCTTTACGGTGTCCGCGGCGATTACCTTGTCTGCAACTTCCAGGAAGTTCTTCAGGAGCGGCCTCGCGTTTTCAAGCCCTTGTTTTTTCGCGAAGGGGTTGTTCCCGAGAACGCTGTACCACCAGGCGTTCTGCGCGTGCCAGCGTGCGGCGAGCTCTTCGGGGGTCCAGAGTTCGTCAAAGCTGAACGCGATTTCGGGGCTGCCTTGCAGGCTGTTGCCGATTTCGTAAATCTTGCTGTAAAGGTCTCCCGCGTCGATGTTCTTCTTCACGTAAGCGGGGTCGTTGAAAATCGAATTCATCATGCGTGAGGGGTCCACGTGGCTGTAGAGCTTCTCGTTTTCCTTTTGCCATGCGGGTGTATTCGATTCGCCGATGATCTTCCCGAAGTCGAGCGGGCTGATGAATGCCATCAGGTACTTGCCCGATTCCTGGTGGATGTCTATCTTGGGCCTTTGGGCGCGCAGTTCTTCGAGGAATGCGGCCATGCTCACCACGCAGCGGGTCGATGTGCTCGCATAGGCTTCGACGAAGGCGTCGTTCTTGAATATTTCCGGGAAGTTCTTGACCATGCGAATCGCGATTCCCTGGTGCTGTGCAACCCCCAGTTGCGTGAGGTCGCCCGCGCGCGGTGCGGCGTATTCTTCCAGGAACTTGGCGTGGGCGAGCAAAATCTTGCCCATGTCGGTGAGCTTGCCCAGGGAGTCGGCCTTGGCGAGCGTATTGAAAAGCACGTGGTAGTGGTCGGCGGGTTGGTGGAAGCGACTACCGTGCCTGCCGTAGTGACTCAGGTAGAACGGCTTGTAGCCTGCGGGGACCTTGGTGTACTTGGCGCTAGGAGTGGGGTAGGCATAGTAGTTGCTGCCCATCTGGCGAAAATCCTGGGCGAAGCAAGTCGCGGCAATTGCGAGCAGAAAAACAAATGCTTTTTTCATGTTTCCTTATCTCGATTGTATTCCAGATGGCGGATCGTGGTCCGCCATGACGTAATCATAGACTCTATTTCTCACAGGTTTTGAAGAAGCAGCTTCTTGCTCCCGTGTGGCAGGCGACCTGCGGCCCCTGCATGCGCACCTTGAACAGGAGCGCGTCGCTGTCGCAGTCGGCGGCCCATTCCACGACGGTCATCACGTTCCCGCTCGTGTCGCCCTTGTGCCAGTATTCCTTGCGGCTACGGCTCCAGAACACCATCTCGCCGCATTCGTGCGTACGGCGCAGGGCCTCTTCGTCCATCCAGGCCATCATCAGCACGTCGCCCTTGTCGGCGTCTTGCACAATGGCCGGTGCGAGTTTTACCCCGCCGAATTCAACCTCGAACTTGATTTCTTTTAAGATTTCTTCGAATTTCATGATATGAAAAATAGAAAATGTCTTGTTTTTATAAAAAATACTTGTTTTATTTGCCCTTTTTGGCCAAAAATATGGTTAAAAGTCACATTTAACAGATAATTATAAGAAAAATGTGTCTTTTTTGTATTTTAAGGAATATATTTTATATGTGAACAAGGTAAAGTGAAATTTTATGAATAATTGGGATGGGTATGATCAGAAAGTCTTTCAATGTAAGTGACGCCGAGGGGTTGAGGCACGACCTGGTTGCCTTGAAGGATAGTGGCGAATTGAACAACATCCACAGGATGTTTTTCCAGATATACTCGTCCGTTCTCGACGAGGTGCGCCTCAAGACCCTTACCGATGTGATTGAGGACGTCTTCCCGGATGTGCCGTGGATGGGCAATTCCACCAGCGGCAATATTGTCGATAGCGAGCTGGGCGGTGAAATCGTTGTTTCGGCGACGCTTTTCCAGGACAGCACGACGGAATTCGATCTGGCCCAGTACGACATGGAAAAGATGGATGTCGACGATATCGCGAAGAGCGTGCTCGAAGAGACTGCCAAGAGGCCCTGGGTCAAGGGCATAGAGATTTTCTATACAATCCCGAGTACTTCCACGACGCGTTTCTGCGATGCCCTCAAGGACTTGAATCCCAATATCCAGGTGTTCGGCGGCATCGTCTGCTCGCCCGACCTCATGAGCCCGGATTCCATGGTGTTCTCCTCGAAGGGTGGTTTCTGCCGTTCGGGCATCCTTGTCGCGTTCTACGGCGGCGTTAATTTCTACCTGAACTCTATCAAGATTAGCGGCTGGCAGCCCCTGGGCCGTACGTTCCGCGTTACCCGCGCTACGGGGAGCGTCGTGTACGAACTCGACAACATGCCTGCGTACGAGGTCTACCACAAGTACCTGAATATCGCGAACGACGAGAACTTCTTCATGAACGCGCTCGAGTTCCCGATGTTCTACGAGCATAACGGTACAACGATTGTCCGTGCGCCGGCCGAGTGCCGCTTCGACGGTTCCCTCGTGATGTCTTCGGATATCGAAGTCGGGTCGGTGGTCCGCCTTTCGTACGGCGAGCCCAATACCATCGTGGACTGCATCATGAACGAGAGCCGCAGCATAGACCAGTTCTACCCCGAGGTCATCCACATCTTCTCGTGCGCGGCGCGCAAGGCGTTCTGGTCTACCCGCGAGCCGACGTACGAAATCTATTCGCTCAAAAAAATCGCCTCTAACAGCGGTTTCTTCTCGCACGGCGAATTCCTGCGCGAAAACGGCCACCTGAACCAGCACAACATCACGCTCGTAATGGCGGGCATGCGCGAGGGCGAACCGCACGTGACCGGTCGCCACTTCAGCCAGCTCCTCGACGAGAAGGCGTCGTCCAAGTTGCCGCTTGCGGCACGCATGGCGACATTCATCCAGGAAGCGTCCAAGGATCTCGAGAATACGAACCAGAAGCTCCAGCAGATGAACGAACGCCTGCAGAAGCTCTCCGGAAAATAAAGAATAGACTAGCCGCGCACCTGTCCGTTGCCGCGGAGAATCCACTTGTAGCTGCAGAGGCTTTCCACGCCCATCGGGCCGCGGGCGTGCAGCTTGTCGGTAGAAATTCCCACTTCGGCGCCCAGGCCGTATTCGCCACCGTCGGCAAAGCGCGTACTGGCGTTCACCATCACGCTGCTGCTGTCCACGTTCGCGACAAAGTAATCCTGAACAGAAGTGTCTTCGGCAACCACCGCTTCGGTATGGCGGCTGCTGTTCTTCTCGATGTGGTCGCAGGCTTCGGCTACGTCGTCCACAAACTTGACACTTGCCTTGAGGGCGAGGTACTCGTGGTGGTAGTTGGAGTCGCCGCCGATGTCCTTGATACGGCTGTCGTGGCTCTGGGCGTCCTTGTTCCCAAAGAGTTCCACGCCGCGGTCGGCGAGGCAGTCCAGAAGTTTCTTGACGGTTGCCGCATCGATATGGCGGTCGATAATCACGCATTCCATCGCGTTGCACACGCCGGTGCGCTGCGTCTTCGCATTGATGAGGATGTTCACCGCCTTGTCCATGTCGGCGGACTTGTCGATGTACACGTGGCAAATGCCGTTGAAGTGCTTTATCACGGGAATCTTGCTCTGGTCGACCACCGCGCGGATGAGGCGTTCGCCACCGCGGGGAATCACGAGGTCGAGGCAGTCGTTACGCTGCAAGAGCTTGCCCACCAGGTCGTGGCTCGTTTCGGTCACGAGCTGCACGGCGTCTTCGCTAACGCCGTTTGCGGCAAGCGCTTCGTGGAAGATTCCGGCGAGGCACTTCGCGGAGTTGAGCGATTCCTTGCCGCCGCGCAAAATCACGGCATTGCCCGCCTTGAAGCAGAGGCATGCGCCGTCAATCGTCACGTTCGGACGGCTTTCAAAAATGAAGAATACAGCGCCTATGGGCACGGCCACGCGGCTAATCTTGATGCCGTTCTTGAGTTCGCGGCTTTCGAGAACGCGGTTCAGCGGGTCGGCAAAGGAGGCAATTTCTTCGGCGCCCTTGGCCATGGCTTCGATTCGGGCGTCGTTCAATGTGAGACGGTCCATCTTCGAGTCGTCGAGCTTTCCGGCGGCGGCTTCGAGGTCAATCTTGTTGGCTGCGAGGATCTCCGGTTTCTTCTCGCGGATGAGCTTTGCCACGAGGTTAAGCACGGCGCTTCTCTTCTCGGCGGTCAGCGTGCGGAGGTTCTTGCTTGCGTTTTTGGCGTTTTTTGCCAAAATTTCAGTGTATTCGTCCAAGTTGGAATATTTTTGAGTCATAATTTTAATATAGAAACTTGATTTTCGTCACACAATAGTGTATTTTAAAAATACAGGTTTGTTTTTACTCGCGACAAAGGTTTGTAGTCGCAGGGTATCGGACTTGGGTGTTCAGACTCGGTGTGCTTCTCTCCACACCGAGTCTTTTTTTGCGCTTTTTGCGCTTTTTGCGCCCTAGATGCCGTAGAGGCGGTTGTGGGCGAGGCAGTCGGCGAGTTTCTTGTACTCGGTGACGAATTTCTCGTGGCTCGGAGCGTCGCCGAGAGCACGGTAGAGCGCGCTCGAGAGAGTGCCGCGGGCGAGCATCTGTTCCATGACGTTGTACGAAACCTCGGTGAGGTCGCCCTTCACGGCGTCGAACACATGTTTCCAGAGTTCGCCGGCGGTGCATTTGCCGCTCATGCCGAACACGGCCAGGAATTCGGGCCAGTCGATGACGGTATTTTCGGCATCGCGGGAAGTCTGCGTCAGCATTTCCGAGAGCCTTGCCGTGTCGAAATCCCTAAGCATTTCGCGGTAGGATTTTGCGGTGACGGGAGCGCTTCCTGCGGCAGGCTTGAACAGGCGTCCGCTAGCGATAGCCTTGAGCGTCGCGACTTCCATTTCCACGATGGCGATGTCCGCGTTCGGGCATTCCTGGATGTCCACGAGCCGGATTTCGATGGCTCCGCGGTCAAATCGCGCGATGGCGCCACGGCTGTTCAAGAAGAAATGGTTCAGCAGGTGTTCGGGGTCGTAGGGCGCGATGGCTTTCTTGACCTTGTCGAAGATTTGCGTATTGTACTCGTCGTAGGTGTACGCCTTCTCGGGAATCACGAGGCCGGCGATTTCGGGGACCTTGTCCTGGTTGTGGCGGTAGACCTCGATGCGGGCGTCCTTGAAGCCAGTGTATTTGCCGTCGAGGTAGGGGCTGCTCGCCGCGATGGCGGGAATGAGCGGCAAGAGCAGGCGAATGGCGGCATGGAGCTCGCCGAATTCGTCGTCGCCGTCAAAAGAGAGGTTCAGGTGGGTGCTCTGCAGGTTCGCCCAGCCGTGGCCCTTGCAGTTGAAGATGCGGTCGTACGTCTGGTAGATGTCGAGGCAATCGTAGGGCCATAGCTGCATTTCGGCGGGGTCCATGAAGGGGTGCGCGGCGCTCGGCAACAGCATGGCGTTGATTTTTTCGAGCTTCTTGTTCGCGCGGCGAATCTCGTGGAAGAACCGCTTGCCGAGCCCGTCAAAAGTGGACTTGGGGTGCGCGCACTTGAATTCGAGCACGTGGCTCACGAGTTCGTTTGAAAGGCCGATATCATCGTATTCCACGTCGGAAAGCTGGTTGCCGTCCTTGTCCTTGCCGAGCGGGATGTCGGCGCGGGGCAGTACCTGCAACGTATCGCGGTCCACGATCATGAATTCCATTTCGACGCCGAAGCGTTCCCAGATTTTGTAGTTGCTCATGACAATCTCTCTTCGTCAAATCCTTTCAGGGCTCAGGATGACGTCTCGTTAATAATTCCAGAAGTCTTTCTCGTGCTGCATTATCTTGTGTTGCGCGGCGTGCATGCGTTCCTCGATGCGGCGGCGCAGGCTCTTCATGATGGTAAGGTAGATTTTCTTTTTGCCTACGAGGTCCTCGATGCCGTGGTCGATACTCGGGTTGTCGTTCACTTCGATCACGACCGGATGCCCGTGGATTTCCTTGAGGTCCACGCCGTAGAGGCCATTGCCGATGAGGCTGGCCACGCGGAGCGCCGTCTTCACGATGCCGTGGGGCACGCTCTCGATGGGCAGGCAGTCCCACTTGCCGCAAGTGCCCTGCTTGTTTTTGCTGTCCCAGTTGTAAATCTGCCAGTGGTTCTTGGCCATGTAGTACTTGCAGGCGTAAAGCGGCTTGCCGTCGAGGATTCCGATTCGCCAGTCAAAGTCGGTGGGCGTGAATTCCTGCGCGATGAGCAGGTCGCTGTGCTCGAACATCGTGTCGAGAATCTGCTCGAGTTCTTCCTTGTCGTTCGCCTTCTTGACGCCGAGGCTGAAACTTGAATCGGGCGTCTTGATGACCATGGGGAAACCGAGTTCCTTCGCGAGCGTGTGGCGGTTCTCGCTATGCACGATAATCGTCTTGGGGGCGGGAATCTTGCCCACGGTCATGAGTTCTTGCAGGTAAACCTTGTTGGAACAGCGCAAGATGCTGTCGGGGTCGTCGATGACAGCGATGCCTTCGCTCTGGGCGCGGCGCGCGAACGCGTACGTGTGGTGGTTCACGTTCGTCGTCTCGCGGATGAATATGGCGTCGAATTCGCCTACGCGGTGGTAGTCCTTCTTCGTGATGAGCTCCACGCGGAATCCCGTATCCTGTGCGGCTTCGATGAAGTTGTGGATGGCCTGCTTGTTGCTCGGCGGTTCTACTTCGTCGGGGTTCACGAGGATGCCGAGGTCGTACACGTAGTCTTCGCTCTTGGCGGAGGTATAGCGCGTCTTCTCGAAGTACTCGATGGCGAACTGGTCCACCATCTCCTTGTGCGTCTCGGGAATTTCGTCGACGCTGATGGGGCGGATGCTCTGGATGAACCACTTCTGCTTGAACACGAACTTGGCGCGGAGCAGCGGGGCCTGGAAAATGCGGTAGAGTTCCTGCGATAGCTCCAGGTATTGGGCGCTCACGTTCTGCCCGAAGTAGATGGAGAGCACGAATTCCGTGCCGGTCAGCTTGTGCAGGCTCTTCTGGATGAGTTCGTCGATGTCGTCGCTGATGATTTTCACGACGGCGGGGGCCTTGAAGTCGCGGATGTTCTTGACGTTCGGGATGACCTTGTGGCCACGCGCCTCGGCAAGCAGGCTCACGTAGTAACCCTTGCTCTGGTAGCTGTAGTCGCGGCACAGGTTAAAAACGCGCACGCTCCTTTGCGTGGTGAACTCCGGATTGGTGAGGTAGTCCTTTGCCGATACGATTTCGGCTTCGGGAATATGGAACTTCCAATGCTTTGGATTGTTTACGACAATTATTTTTTTCATGATACGGATTTCTCTACGAAAAATCAGCGCATCGGGTAGCCGTCCTTAAGGCTTTCGTCGTAGTGGGCGCGTTCTCCGCCAATGAACTTCGGGCGCGTCCTTGCGGCAAGCACGATAGCTTTACCGATGTGGTTTTGTTCAAGCCGCAGCGGAACTGCGACCTCTTTTAAATGCATGCCAATAAGCGTACCGCCAATGTCGATTCCGGCGTCGGCCTTGATATGCTCGATGGCAGCGGGGTGTTCAAATGCGTTGTAGCAGGCGGTGGCGAAAGAGCCGCCGGCCTTGGGCTGCGGTACCACGTTCACGATTTCGGCGTTGGGCACGGCTGCGCGCTCGATGATGATGGCGCGGTTCAGGTGCTCGCAGCACTGCGCCGCGATGTAGATACCGAGCTGCTTGAAAACGGACTGCAAACCTTCGAAAATGGCCTTGCCGACTTCGGGCACGGAATGGCTCCCGATGTCGTTGCCGAGCGTGGAGCTCGTGCTGCAACCGATGACCACGATGTTCCCGGCGGAAAGTCGTGCTTTTTCTACAAGTTCCTTAGCGGCGTTCATCGCGTCGTTACGAATCTGTTCGACAAGGTTCTTGTCTTCAACTTCGTACGTTATGCCTGCCATTTTATGCCTGTTCAGATGGAATGCTTGAGATAGTTTAAGCCTTCTTTTTGTGAAAATAATAGCATTTTTTGCAAGATTGCTATATTTGAGAATAAATTTTTACATGGAATATGATGTATGAAAAGGTTGCTTTCATCTCTGTTTTTTTTCCCCTTTGCGGTACATGCTGCCTGTGACCTGGTATTGAATGAGGCGGGTGAGTATGAAGTGGGTTCCTTTGAAGATTTGACGAAGGTGGGTATCGGGGATTGTGTCCTGGATGCCAAATACCGTTTGGTTGCCGATATTATCGCCCCTGAAAGTGAAGATGACTGGCATGGTTTCCAGCCGATTGGTGGTTTCAGTGCACCGTCTGGTTTTTCGGGCGAGTTTCATGGTGCGGGACACAAGATCAAAAACCTTCAGCTTTACAATGATAATTACGAAGGGCTGTTTGGGCGTGATATGGATGGCTTGGTGGATAGCCTTGGTCTTGAGGATATTTTTCTCAATGGTGGTTATTATACGGGAGCTGTTGTCGGCTATGGCGGATCGGGAAAAATTAAGAATGTTTATGTAACTGGAAGAGTCCAGTATGCGGGGTACAAACCCGAGGAATCCTATATCGGCGGCATTGCCGGTGTGTTCGGTGGTACAATCGAGGATTGCTACTTTGTTGGTGAAATCGGCGAAAACTACAATATCGGTGGTATCGTCGGCATGAATACGGGTACCGTAAAAACGAGCTACGCCATCAATGAAGGTGTCGTGCAGGGGATATACTCTTCCAAGTACAATATCGGCACAGTTGTCGGTGTAAATGAAATTACGGGAACTGTCGAAAATTCGTACGGAATGACCTATGCCGATTGCGACAAACGTAAAGTGGTAGGCTCGAATTTAGGCTCTGTCGATGAAAACAGCGCATCGGTCGATTGTTTCGACTACAATTACAATGGCGGCATGAAGGCCAAAGAATTCTTTGCCGGTTTCGACTTTGAAAATACATGGGGAATTAACGAAGGTAAAACATCTCCGTTCCTGAAGTCCAATTTGACTGTTGTCAAGGGCGTGAAGCCCGTTTGGTATGCAAAGCAATACTGCACGGGAAAAAAGGTGGGCATCGGAATGGCGCTGATGCCGGAAGGCTTGGATGAACGAAACTACGGTGGAAAATTCAACGTGGTGGAAATTGGCGACAAAATGGTGGTTGACTTTTCAGGAGTCTATGCGCTGAACCAGAATGGCTATACGTTTGTCAGCGATACGCTTGATATCCCGATTGCACCACTGGCACTCGAGGTTACGGGCATTACTGTTGAGGACAAAGTTTATGATGGAACTACCGATGCAACGGTTACGGGTGAACCCAAAATTGAAGGGGTTTGTAAAGATGACGGTGTGACCCTGAAGGGAACCGTTACTGCCACGTTTGAAAATGCAAAAGAGGGAAAAAACAAGAAAGTGGTTCTTTCCGGTTTGACTTTAGCGGGCGATTCTTCGGTGGTTGCGAACTATGAACTTGTAATGCCGCAATTGGTTGCGTCTATTACCGCTGTCGAAAGTTCCTCTTCTGCAGAATCTTCTAGCTCGTCTATAGAATCTATTGTATATGGTCCCGCAATACGAAGCAATCAACCGTCAAAGGTGTATTTCGATGGTCATTCTGTGATTATGAAAAAGAACGGAATGCGCTTCGATTTGCTGGGCAACAAACTCAAGTAAAGTGATTTATTTTGAATAAATAAAGAAGCCGAGTGAGTGAACCTCATTCGGCTTTAAAATTTTTACTCCCACTCGATGGTTCCTGGAGGCTTGTGCGTCACGTCGTACCACAGGCTGCCAGCGCCTTCGGCTTCGAACTTGCGCCAGAGTCCGGCGAGCATTCCCTGGTCGATTTCGGCGAAGTTTGCTGTCATGGCTTCGGTGGAGTTCACCGGGCGCATCACGATGCAGGGCTTGCCCGCCGTGCGGAGCGGAACGAGCACGACCGGCATCTGCCAAATCTTTTCGTACAAGTCGTTTGCCTGCAGGAATTCGGTGCAGATGTTGTCGAACTTGCGGAGCGTATCGAAGTTTTCGCGGGTGGCGAACTGTTCGACAAGCTTCGGGTCTTCGTCGGCCACGCTGCCGATCTGGTAAATCACGCGGTTGATGGCCTTGAATCGGTTGGCGAGTTCGGTCGAGAACTTTTCGCAATCCTTCCAGCTTAAGCCCGGAGTGGTGATGAGGAACGGCTGCGCGTAGGTGCGGCCGTCGCCTTGCACGCCCACGCTCTTGATGGGGAGCAGGCGACCTGCAATGTTGTTCGCCTTCAGGTAGTCGGCGAGCGACTGACCGGCGGTGTCCTTCACGTCTTCGAACTTCACCATGTCATTGGCGAGCACGCCGTCGCTGCAAAGCAGGCGCACGCCGAGGCCCGGGCCCGGGAACGGATGACGCCACACGAGGCTGTGCGGGATGCCGAGTTCTTCGCCGAGAGCACGGACTTCGTCCTTGTACAGGTCGGCGAGCGGTTCCAATACGAGGCCCTTTTCCATGAGGTCCAAGACTTCTTGCACGCGGTTGTGGTGCGTCTTGATCTTGTCGGCGTTCTTGGTGCCGCCGCTTTCGATGGTGTCGGGGTAGATGGTGCCCTGCGCCATCATCCACTGGTTCGGATCGAGGTTGAGCTTCGCCATTTCCTCGTCCTTCACCGTCAGGAATTCCTTGCCGATGATGCCGCGCTTGGTTTCGGGCGCGGTCACGCCCTTGAGCTTTGCGAGGAAGTGTTCGCTCGCATCGCGAACTTTAAGATTGTTCATCCCCTCGGCCTTCAAGAATTCCATAATCTTCTGGGATTCGCCGAGGCGCATCATGCCGTTGTCCACGTGCAGGCCGAGGACCTTTTCCGGTCCGAGCACGCGGTTCAGGAGCACGAATGCCACGGTGGAGTCTACACCACCAGACACGAGCAGGAACACCTTGCGGTCCTTGACCTGGTCCTTAATGCGCTGCGTGATGAGCGGCAGGTAGCTCTTCATGTTCCAGGTCTTCTTCGCGCCCGTGAAGTCGATGAAGTTTTCGAGCAACTTCATGCCGAACTTGCTGTGCGTGACTTCGGGGTGGAACTGGATGCCGAAAATCTGGCGTTCGGGCTTGTCGCTGTCGAAGGCGACGGCCGCGATTTCGCAGTCCTTGGTGCTGGCCACAATCTTGTAGCCCTCGGGGAGCTTGGTGACCTGGTCGCCGTGGCTCATCCACATGGGCGATGCCTTCGGGAGGTCCTTCAGAATCGGGCACTTTTCGTCGCCCACGATAAGGTCGGCGATGCCGTATTCCTTCACCTTGCCCGGTTCAACATGACCGCCCAACTGCTGGGCGATAAGCTGGTGGCCGTAGCAGATGCCGAGCTTCGGCACGGGGAGGTTCAGGATTTCGGGATTGTATTCCGGGGCGTCAGCAGCATACACGCTACTCGGGCCGCCACTGTAGATGATTCCCTTCACGCCTTCCAGTTCAGATACCGGGGCGGCGGGGGAGTGGATTTCGGTAAACACGCCCAAGCGGCGCACGCGGTTCGCGATCAGGTGGGCGTACTGCCCGCCAAAGTCCAAAACTGCAATCGTATCAACGTTCTTCATATTCGCTTTCTCGTGAAAAACGGAATTTTTAAACTGTCATTCCCGGCTTGGCCGGGAATCTCCTTTCCCGAACAAAGATAGAAATTTACTCTGCAGAACTCATTTCGCGCGCAAGTTCGATAAGCGTCTGTACGCCGAATCCGGTTGCACCGTAGTCGGTGTATTTCCACTGCTTGGTTACGAAAGCCGTACCTGCGATATCCCAGTGGGCCCAGGCGGTATTCTCGGGGATGAATTCTTGCAAGAAC
>CADBLC010000021.1 GCA_902795385.1 Fibrobacter succinogenes
GCGCAGTCATTCCAAGTCACGTGAACGAAGTCGCCCGGCATGGAGCCGAAGCCTTCCCTGATAGCCGGCTGGCCTGTCGCAGAAAGCGCGGCGTATGTCCTGCCGTGGAAGCTGTTCACGAAGGTAATGATTTTCTGCCGGTTCTTTTCGCCCTTCCGGTCGAAGTACTTACGTGCAAACTTGATTGCACCTTCATTAGCTTCGGTACCCGAGTTGCAGAAGAAGGCCTTGTCGAACTTGGTGATTTCAAGGAGGGCCTTGCCGAGTTCGATCTGCGGGTAGTTCGGGTAAAGGTTGCTGATGTGGTTGAAGTGGTTCATCTGTTCCACCACAGCATCCTTGATAGCCTGGTTCTGGTGACCGAGCGCGTTCACGGCAATGCCCGCCACGAAGTCCAGGTACTTGTTTCCCTGGTCGTCGTAAAGATAAGAGCCTTCGCCCTTCACAAAGTTGATGTCTGCCTTGCCGTAGAGCGGCGCGATAATTTGTTTGTCCTGTTCCAACAGGTTAGCGCAAGATTGTGCCATAGTTTAAATCTCCATTAATTTGTTTACCAAAGTGTTCCGCGTCCTTCCAACCCACGATGTGGATACTCTTGAGTCCTCGTCGGATCGACTTGAAACTCTCGCGGACTTTGGGAATCATACCGCCGGAGATGACGCCAGCTTCAATCAGCTTTTCGGCGTCCGCCTCGCTCAGTTCGGGAATCACGTTCTTATTTTCGTCCATCACGCCCGGCACGTCGCTCACCAGCACGAACTGGTCGGCTTCGAGCGCCACAGCCAGTTCACTTGCGGCGGTGTCGGCGTTCACGTTCCAGCTCACACCGTTACCGTTAGCGTCGGGACCAATCGAAATCGGGCTCACCACGGGAACAAACCCCGCACCCCAGAGCGCGGTCACAATGCCCGGGTTCACCTTCTTGATTTCACCCACCAGGCCAAGGTCCACCTTGCCCTGCTTTTTTTCGACCTGGAACAGGTTCGCGTCTACGCCCGAAATACCAACGGCGCCACAGCCGTTGTTCAAGAGCATGCGCACAAGCTTCTTGTTCACGTGGCCAGAGAGGGTCATCTCGACCATCTTCATAATGCCGGGAGTCGTCACTCGCAGGCCATCAATGAATGTCGGTTGTTCCTTGAGCAAGGCGATATTCTCGTTAATATCCTTGCCACCGCCGTGAACCACGGCCACCTGACAGCCACTACCGGGAAGTGTAGAGACTGCCGACACAAAATCAGCGAGCTTGGCTTCGTCGATTGCCAGGCTGCCACCAATTTTTACAACCACTTTTTTCATCTTTTGCGATGTCCTCTCGGGGGGTTATCGTGTGACGTTAAATTTACGCCCACAAATTTAGAAAAACTACTTTCGCAGGCAATGTTTTTATTATATTATAGCCATAATTCAACCATACAAAAGAGGTAATTATATGGCAATCACGAAAGTTTGGCTGGACGAATCCAGCGACGAATGCGTTTCTTGCGGCGCCTGCGAAGCTACTTGCGACGCAGTGTTCTCCGTTCCGGAAAAGATGCAGGTGAAGGAAGGCGTTGATTTCTCCGCTTACGAAAGCGAAATCAAGGACGCTGCCGACAGCTGCCCGGCCGGCGTTATTAAGTACGAGTAGCGCACAAGGCGAGTGTCGCAAGAACGAACTCGTTCGTTCTTATGACCGAGCCGAAGCGCAGACGCCGTAGCGAAGCGAAGGCGTCCGTAATGCACAAGGCGAGAGTCGCAGAAAAATGCTTGCATTTTTCTATGACCGAGCCGAAGCATAGACGCCGTAGTGAAACGTAGGCGTCCGTAATGCACAAGGCGATAAACGCTTTACTTGCTTAAAAATTAAGCCCCGTCATTGACGGGGCCGTTTTTATTACACAAGGAGAATCTTATTTCTTGGGGAAATGTTGGCTGACGTGCCCCGCCCTATACATTTCGTACTGGGCCCTGATCCATTCCTCGCCGCGCGCAACCGATTCCAGGCGGAACTCGTCGAGAACCCCGTTCCAGGTATCGGTCGGAAGTTCGGAACCGCCAACACGGAACGGCACCGGCGTCACGACATCCTTGGGAACGAACGGGACACCCACATTGGCGCTTACCAGCTGTGCATTCACATAGAAATAGAGCAAGCCACCCTTGTACACGAGAGTCAGGAAGGTCCATTCGTTCGTCGGCAGCATTCCGCCGAATTCCGTATCCGCCTTGACAAGCCAAGCATACCCGGTATTCAAATCAAGTCCATTGCTCACCGCGGTTATCGCTCTCGAAGTCCAGTCGTACTGCACCTGGAACCTGGATGTGGAATCACTCCAGTAGGAGCGCTGCGACACGAGTATCTGGTACGTTCCCGTCTGGTAGGGAACATTCTGATAGGCGCCATACGGGCCCTGGTAGGCGCCCGGATAGTTTCCGCCCTGGAAGGGCACCTGGCTGCTATCGCCCGGATAACCGCCACCCTGGAATCCCATATTCTGCACTTCGCGGAATCCGTTCCACTTGGTCCAAACCGCAAGAGTAAAGTCGCCTGCGCACGGGTCGATATAGCCGAGGTCGATGAACTGGCCATCGGAAAGCAATATGCCCTGCCCAGAAATGCCTTCCACGTAATTCACGTTGCTTGCAACGCTCATGTCGTTGTTGTACACGAGGGCGTCGCCGTCCATGTGGAGTTCCACCTGGATGGCAAGATTCTCGGCCGTGTCGATAGGCGTTTCCGGTTCCGGTTTCGTCGTATCCGGTTTCGGTTCCTCGGGAACAACGAATCCCTCGGGCACATACACGCTAATACCGCCGAACGAACCGTTGTAGTAACGCGGGTCGCTGATGGTAAGCCAGTTCTTGTTGGCGCTCCACATGTCGAGCGGAGGAATCGCGACACCGTTGGCCGAGCCCGCCGTAAAGAAGTCGATTCTCGCCTGCGGTTTTTCCTGGTCAACGAACACGAGGGAGATGTCACCCGGAGGTACGGCCCCGAACGAGAACGCTCCGTTTTCGTCGAGCAGGGCCTTCTCGCCGCTACCGACCACGCGCATGAAGCCGCTATTCTTGCCCTTCACGCTACTCGTAATCGAAGTCCTCGAGCCAATCGTGATGTCCTGCGAAGAAGATGCCGGATCCAGTTTCGAGAATCCGCACTCGTTATCGTGGGATGCATAGAGCACGAAAGTAGCGCCACTGTCGACCTTGATTTCGAACTTGCCGTTCGCATCGGTCACGGTCACGACAGAATCAAGCGCAGAAACATTGTCCCAGTTGTCGTAGTAGGCGACAACCCTTGCCGACACCACGCCCACGCCGTTCGCGTCCACAACCTGTCCGGTGTAGGCCAGGGAGTTTCCGATATCGGTAACACCGCCCGCGACATCGTTCGGGGTAGACGAATCACTGCAGGCCACGAGACCGGCGGAAAGAGCAACAGACACATACAAAGATGTTTTTAAGAAGTTCATTTTTCCGCCTCCTTCTCCATTTTCTTGCTCATGGGGAAAGCAACAAGCATCATCTCGTACACGCGTTCGACTTCCAGGTCGTTGGCCGCACGGGCAATAATCTTCTTGCGGGCCTCTTCCAACACTTCTACTGCATAATCGTAAGACTTCTCGCTCATGGCAAGCGTCGTGAACGCGGCGAAGCGTTCGTTTTTCGGCTTGGACTCAACGGCGCCAATCGCGTGCTGCATGTATTCGCGGCGAATCTGGCGCAAGGCAATCGGAGCCACGCCGGACGCATCCACCATCTGCGAAGTTTCCTCGTAACGGCCGTCTTCCGTTTTGCGGATAAGCCCCCAGGCTTCCAGGTTCTTTACGGCTTCGCGGGCCTCGTCCGTAGTAATCTGCGGATCGATGATGCGGGCCAGCACCGTGTAATCGCCGTTCCAGTTGCTGTTCACGGCAGCCTCGCGGACTACCGGGTAGTACCACTTGGCAAAGTAATCCTGTTCCTTGCTGGTGAGGTGGGTAAATTCAATCTGCTTGCGTATCTGGACAATCTGTTCCCAGGCGTTCTCGCGTTCGTTGACCTGATGCGCCTGGTTGTACTGGACAAGGGCCTCGAAGTAGGCCTTCTGGAGAGGTTCGAACTCCATCGCCTTCGCGATCTTCTCGATAGATTTCGGCGTAAGGTTGAAACGCCCGCGAATCACGTTCAGGCAATAGGACGAACTGCTAAATCCCGCCTTCGCCGCGAAGAATCGGTGCGAAAAGACGGCGCGCATCTTCTTCTGTTCCTCGAAATAATCCTGCAGGAACTTGCGGAAGTCGTCGTAATCAAACAGATGTTCTAGCGCAATACACATGACCTTAAAATAAATAATTTTTACACAGCAGGCAATAGGCCCTTGAAATTTTTACACATCCGGAATGCCCAAAGAGCCTAATTTTTGGCATTTTTTGATAAAAATCACTTTCCGCCAAGATATAAATATGGTCCTCCAAAATCTTTACACAACGGATTTCCACATTCCCGTGCAATAATGGCACAAAATTTCCCCTTTTACAGAAGATTTGCTATTATTTAAGTGGGTTTGTTATTTTGGAGTAGATCTATGAAAAAGATCGTTTTTTTGCTTGCAGCCTTGATTGCGGCAAGTTTCGCGCAGGATCCTAACCTGCATATCTACCTCGCCTACGGGCAATCCAACATGTCTGGGCAAGCGACCGTAACGGACAAGGACCGCGAACAAGATCCGCGTTTCCTGGTTTTGCGGGCGGCCAACCATTCCGGACAAACCGTTGGTGAATTCTACCCGGCGGCACCACCGATGGGACATAGTCAGTCCAAGGTGGGCATTGTCGACATCTTCGGGCGCACCATGGTCGCGAACCTCCCGGACAGCATCAAGGTCGCCGTGGCAAATATCGCAATTGGCGGACAGAGCATCGACCTGTTCGACAAGGACCGCAACAAGACATACGTTCAAAACGCTAAGAACAAGGGCGACACGTGGTGGATCCAGTACCTGGACGAATACGGCGGAGACCTCTACAAGCGAATTGTCGAGATGGGCAAGATCGCGAAGCAGAAGGGCGTCATCAAGGGATTCTTGTTCCACCAGGGCGAAGCGGACTACCAGATGAACGATTGGCCCAAGCGCGTGAAGAAGGTGTACGACGACCTGATTGCCGAACTGGAACTCGACCCGGAGCAGACGCCGATACTGATTGGCGAACTTGCACCTACGGGCGACCTCGGCTGGCGTAACGACGCCGTGAAGCAGGCGGCCGATTTGATTCCGAACGGGCACTTGATTTCGGCGCAGGGCTGCCCCGCATTGAAGGAAGCGAGCTACACGCTGCACTTTACGCGCGAAGGCTACGAGACGTTCGGAAGGCGCTATGCCGAGACGATGCTCGAGATTCTCAAGACGCAGGAACCACCTCCGGACACGACCACGCCTGTCGACACCACGGTTACCGATACGACCGTCAACGACACGACCGCGCAAGACACGGTTCTTTCCATCGGGAAGTTGCCGGGCGTGAGTGCCGCAGGAAGTTCCGCACCAAAACTGTATTTTGACGCGAAGGAACAGACGCTGTTCATCCGGCTGAACAAAAACGGAGTGGAGCGGCGCTACCGCGTGACTGGCAAACGGCAGTAATAAGGATTAGAAATGAAAAACGCGAGTGCTGATGCACTCGCGAATTTTTTTTTGCTTACTTGGCGTTGCGCAACTTCGCGTGGCACTCCTGCGGAGTGCAATCCTGAGCGCCTCGGTCATAGGAGCAAGTTATTGGATGCCTTCGGCATCGGTCTGCTTCGGCTCCGAAATGTCGAAAAACAAGTTTTCCTCCATTCCGTTCCTCGCAGACACTTGCTCCTGCGACTCTCGGCTTATTTGGCTTTGGCGCTACTTCGTAGCGCTAGGCCCATAGGTTTGCCAATGCCAGCGTGCAAGCACGCTGTCGCAATCAAATTTACTTGGCCTTTTTCATTATTTGTTTGAGCATCGAGTTGAGCTTGCCGACTTGGACGGGCGCGGCGGGTTTCTTGGGAGCGAAGCCCGGACGTTCCTTACCGGCAATCTTATTCTTGAGGTCGGCGATAGTCGCGTGGCCCTGGATGCCCCCCTGGGGGCGTCCGCCGCGATTGTTATCGCGGCCGCGGCCACCGAAGTTACCGCGGTTGCCACCGACACGCTGGCCGCGCGGGCCACTCGCGCCTGCACCTGCCACACCGTCGGTAGATTCCTGCTTCATGGAGAGGCTGATTCTCTTCTGGTTCGCGTCAACCGCAACCACACGTACCTTCACCACGTCACCCACGGTCAGCACGTCCTTCGCGTCGGTCACGTACTTGTCGCTGATTTCGGAAATGTGCACGAGGCCGTCCTGATGAACGCCGATGTCCACGAACGCACCGAAGTTCGCGACGTTCGTGACAACGCCTTCCATCCAACTGCCCGTAACGAGGTCGTTGATGGTCTTGATGCGGTCGTCGAATTTCGCATAACGGAATTCCTTACGCGGGTCGCGGCTCGGCTTCTGGAGTTCCTTCATGATGTCTTCCAAGGTGGCCTTACCCACTTCGTCGGAGAGGAACTCGTCGAGCTTGATCGCCTTCACGGCTTCGGCATTGCCGACCATATCCTTTACCGGAACGCCGACCTTTTCGGCCATCTGTTCCACGAGGGCGTAATTTTCGGGGTGAACGGCGGAATCGTCGAGCGGGTTTTCGGCGCCCGGGATGCGCATGAAGCCCGCGGCCTGTTCAAAGGCCTTCGGGCCAAAGCCCTTCACCTTCTTCAAGTCTTCACGGCTTGCAAAGGCGCCATTATCTTCGCGGTACTTCACAATCGCTTCGGAGAGCGTGTTGCTGAGGCCCGCCACATGGGCAAGAAGCGGAGCGGAAGCGCTGTTCACGTCGACACCGACCATGTTCACGCAGCTTTCCACGACTTCGTCGAGGCGCTTCTTGAGTTCGCGCTGGTTCACGTCGTGCTGGTACTGGCCAACACCGATGGACTGCGGGTCCACCTTCACGAGTTCGGCCAACGGATCCTGCAGGCGGCGACCGATGGAAATGGCGCCACGCGTGGTCACGTCTTCCTTCGGGAATTCCTGAATGGCAATCATGCTTGCGCTGTACACGGAAGCACCGGCTTCGCTCACAATAACGCGCGGCGGCACCTTGCCCTTGAACTTGAGAGCCATCTCGCCACAGAAGGCGTCAGTCTCGCGGCTAGCGGTACCGTTACCGATAGCGATCAAATCAATCTTGTACTTGTCGATAAGCTGCATCAGGTACACAGCCGCGCCCGCCTTGTCGTTGTGCGGTTCGTGCGGCTTGATAATACCGTGGTCCAGGAACTTGCCGTTCTCGTCGAGCACGGCCACCTTGCAACCCGTACGGAAGCCCGGGTCGAGCGCGAGCACGGCCTTGTGGCCAGCGGGGGCGGCAAGCAGAACGTCCTGGAGGTTCTTGCTGAACACCTTGAAAGCTTCTTCTTCGGCAGCGTCCTTCAACAACAGACGCACTTCGCTTTCCATGCTCGGCTGCAGCAAGCGGTCCCAGGCATCCTGGCACATTTCTTCGAGGTAGGGCTTCCAGACGGTATCGCCCTTGACAATCTGGGTCTTGAGGTAACCCACCAATTCTTCGGTCGGCACTTCGATAGAGAGGCGCAGCACCTTCTCCTTCTCGCCGCGACGGAGAGCGAGCATGCGGTGGCTCGGAATCTTGCCGACCGGTTCGCTGAAGTCGTAGTAGTCCTTGAACTTGGTTTCCTGCTTTTCGAAATCCTTCTTGACCTTGGAGACCATGACGCCCTTCTTTTCGACCTGGGCGCGCAGGTATTGGCGGAATTCGGTATTGTCGGCCACTTCTTCGGCCAAAATGTCGGCGGCACCCTTGAGCGCAGCCTTCGGGTCGGCAAGGCCCTTCTCCTCGGAGAGGTAGATACGGGCAATTTCTTCGGCAGTATTGGACGTCGGTTCCTGCGCCCACATCAGGCGGGCCAGCGGTTCAAGACCGAGTTCCTTCGCAATCGTTGCGCGGGTGCGCTTCTTGGGCTTGTATGGGGCGTAAATATCTTCGAGGAGGGTCTTGTCCTTACAGGCTTCGATCTGGGCCTTGAGTTCGGGCGTAAGCTTGCCCTGTTCCTCGATGCTCTTGAGGACCGTTTCCTTGCGGTCGGTAAGTTCTTGCAGGTAGTCGCGACGGTGGCTAATATCGCGGAGTTCAATTTCGTTGAGCGTACCCGTCTGGTCCTTGCGGTAGCGGGCGATAAAGGGGACCGTACCCCCCTGGTCCATGAGCTCGAGCGCCTTGGCAACGCGCCATACTTCAAGATTCAGTTCTTCGGCGATAACTGCAGAAAAATCCATGTGATAATCCTACTTGTAGATTTTTAGGGTCATGAATGCCCTGGGTTACACTGCCGCACGGCTTTTGCCGCGCGCACCTCCATCCGGAGGTTCAAGGAATATAGCAAAAGAATATGTCATTTTTATGACACACCCCTATCGTATGCTATTTTTTGCTCAATGAAACCGAAAAGAATCGAATACATCGATGTCGCAAAATTCGCGGCCATATTACTCATCATTTTTTCGCACGGACTAAAAGAAGGGCACCTGCTCGCATTCCTGTTTTCTTTCCATTTGCCCGTATTCTATTTCCTGAACGGGATGACCCTGAAAATGGAAGGACACACCTTCGGGGACTTCCTTACGACAAAGCTCCGCAGGTACATCGTCCCGATGTTCGGGCTCGGTATCCTCTGCGTTCTCTCCGAAGCCCTCGCCTACACGCTCCTTAAAGTTCCCCTTCCCGACAACTACTACATCATCGGGCTTTCGCGCGTCATCAACCAGACGAGGTCTTTCACCATCTGGTTCCTGCCGGCACTCTTCTTTACCGACATCATCCTATTCGGTTTACACAAGCTGTTCAAGGACAGGCTTATCCCGATGGGGCTCGGAGCCCTGGCCGTTCTCGGCCTCGGGATTTGCTTCACACTATATTATAATGTACCCCTGGTCTGGAACTCCGACGCGGCCCTGTTCGGCACCGTGTTCACCTACTGCGGCTACGCCTTCCGCCACGCCAAGTTCTCCCGCATATACGGATTCCTTACCGGGAACCGAATCGTAGCGCTCCTGGTGGGAATTCCCCTGCTCGTCGCGACCTACTTCGTGAGCGTCTACAACTACGACGTCCATCTCGCCCACTTCGAGATGTTCCTGCGTATCTATACGGCCTACTACATCACGCTCCCCTGCGCACTCATGGGCACAGTTGGATTCACGCTCCTTTGCAGGGGCATCACCAACCCCGTGCTCGCCAAGCCCGTAGAGGCGAACCTCGCTCTGCTCGCCCTGCACCAGGGATGCATCTTCCCCATCTTCAGGTATGTCGTCGCGCCGCAGTGGTGGAATTCCGTCTCCTTCATGCCCGCAAGCGACCCGCACTACCTGGCGTTCAACTTCACGATGCTCCTGTTCTCGCTCGGCACAATCGCCGTAGCCCACTTTGCCATCAAGTTCTCGCCGTTCGCGCCGATTATCAACCAGCCGATTCCGGCTTTTTACCACAAGCCTCTCGGTAAAGCGAAGGCTCCAAACTCAGAAAACGCCGATGGGTAAACCCGTACCATAAGCGGGGATTCTCGGCAATGCGTTCCTCGAGCCACGCATTGTACGAGTCCATCACGGACGATGTCGGAATCTCGAAGGCATGCAAAACCTTCCGCGAAGGCTCCGGCTCGCCCATCCAGCATACATAAACAGGTGTCGCGGGGCGGTACTTGAGCAAAAAATCCGGCAGAGGATTGTTCCGGACAGGCTTTCCCATGAACTTTCCGTCAACAGCGCTCGGGATTCGGCTGTCCTGGTCGGCAAGCAGGCAGAACAGGCTCCCCGAATCAAGCAGTCGCAAGAACTCGCGAGGGCTGTGCGCGTCTACGGAATAGCGGTAGCCGTCCACCGCACGGATACGCCCTTCCAGAATCCGGTTGAGCCACGCCGGCCTTACCGGGATGTAGCTCGCCTTGAGCGGGATTCCCAGGCAACAGAGCCAGGGGCCAATAGCCTCGTAGTTCCCGTAATGCGCCGTCAAAAAGATTCCGCCTTTGCGCATCTTTTCGAGCACGGCACCCGACCCTTCCGCAATCTCGAAATCCCAGCCGTCAACGCGGCACGGGTACGACGGAAGCACGGCGGGCAATTTCTTGAACGTACCGAAACGGAAAATCAGTTCGCCCGCATGGCGTACAAGGTTGTGCAGGTTGTCCCGGTATATGGCCCTGGCACTTGCCGCATCGGCGGCGACCCCGACATGACGCAGGTTCGCATACACCGTCGCACGCTTCCAACCGGACAGGCGGAACGCGACATAGGCGACACGAGCGAAAAATGCGGCACAAATTCTGTGGAAAACAACCATTACGGCCTCAATATACTTTTTTTTTGTTGCTATTATATATAGTATGAGTGAAAACTGCCTTTTCTGCAAAATCATCAAGGGAGAAATCCCTTCCAAGAAAATCTACGAAGACGACGACGTCTTCGCCTTCTACGACATCGCCCCGCAGGCACCGGTACACTTCCTGGTGGTACCCAAGCGCCATATCGCAACCATCATGGACATGAAGCCCGAAGATTGCGAGCTCGTGGGCAAGATGCTCTACCGCGCCCAGATTATCGCGAAGGAGCTCGGCCTCGAAGAGGGCGGCGCCCGTTTCGTGTTCAACTGCAAGGCCGATGCCGGCCAGACCGTGTTCCACATCCACCTGCACGTCGTTGGCGGGCAGCAGATGGGCTGGCCCCCGTTCCCGAAAGACTAGACGAGAGAACGGGCTTCGCCCTACAGACGAGAGACGAAAGATATGTCGTCTCTAGCCTAATAAAGCCTAATCTCTCTCGTCTCTCCTCTCTCGTCTATGATCAAGTCCCGTGCCATAGTCCTGCACCGCTACGCCTACAGCGACTCCAGCTGGATAGTGAAGGCCCTCACGGAGGAATCCGGGATTGTCTCCTTCATCGTAAAGGGCGGCAAGCGTAAGGAATCGCCGTTCAAGGGTGCGCTCGACCCGCTCGCCCTTAGCGAAGTCGTGTTCCGCGAAAACCCGAATGCGGAGCTTCAGTACATCAAGGAAGCGACGCTTATCGACTGGCGCAAGAACATGCGCGAAGACCTGCTCGCCCTCGCGAAGGCGCAGGTGATGGCCGAGATGGTACTGCGCTACGCCCCGCAAGGGATTCCCCTCCAGGCCGAATTCGCCCTGCTCGAGCAGGCGATGGGCGAGCTGGAACGTTTTTGCGGCAAACCGGAATCGTCTTCCGTATTCGCGAGATGGCTCCTAAAAACGTGCGACGCGTGGGGATACACGCTCGATCTCTCGACATGCAGCCGCTGCAGCAAGGCACTCGACGCTCCGCCGGCCGATTTCATCCCCGAAACGGGAACCATCGTATGCAAGGAATGCGTCGGCGAAAACGCTCCACGCATCCGCCAAGAGACATCTGAGGGAATTTGGAATCTGTTGAAGGGCAACGAGATAGCTCACCCGCAATACCTGGAGAACGCGTTGCTCACCTACCTGCGACAACACATCGGTTTCCACAAGGAAATCAAGTCGCTCTCGTTCCTAAACGGGACTCGAAAAATATACGGATGCTAAAAAAGTCCAAATTTTCTACCTTTACACTATATAATATATAGAGGTTTTTCAATGCTCTCTCCAAGCGATATCGTTGCAAAGAAACAGAAAGGTGAAAAAGTTTCCATGATCACCGCCTACGACTATGCGTTCGCGCGCATGGCCGAAGAAGCCGGGGTGGACCAGATTCTCGTTGGCGACAGCCTCGCGAACACCATGCTCGGCTACAAAAGCACCCGTGAAATCGGCATGACCGAAATGCTCATCTTCGCCTCTGCCGTTTGTCGTGGCGCCCCGAACACCCACGTGATTGGCGACATGCCCTACCTGAGCGACAAGGATCCGCAAACCGCCTACGACAACGCCCGCACGCCCGAAGGCGTAATCGAGTTCCTGCGCAGCAAGGACATTCCCGTCTGCGCGCACCACGGCCTGCTGCCGCAAACAGCCGAGAACTTCAAGCAAAAGGGCCGCACTGCCGAAGAAGCTGCCGCCATCGAGGCCGCAGCCAAGTTTACCGATGACTTGGGATGCTTCGAAATGGTGCTCGAACACATCCCCGAAGAACTCGGAAAGAAGATTACCGACAGTGTGAAGGCTGTCACAATCGGAATCGGCGGCGGAAAA
>CADBLC010000022.1 GCA_902795385.1 Fibrobacter succinogenes
TTCAACAGAAAGGCACACGCCGTCGTTAGCGACGCTGTCGCCCAGTTTGCAATTTTTGAAAAATCCCGGCGACTTGAGGCGCATCGAGAGCGCATCGCCCCGAGACTCTATCGAGACAATTTCGCCGGTAGATTGAATAATTCCCGTAAACATACGCGGGCAAATATAGAAAAAGGCGAGTGCCGCGCCAACACAAGTATTGCGTTGGCATAGCCGAACCGCACTAATCGCGATGGATTAAAGTTCGTCTTTCACGCAGCGGGCGTAATACTGGCGCGTTTTTAAGGAAACACTTCTGTTATAGTTGGTGATAAAACTGAATTTCTTCGAGTCTGCGTAATTCAACGGCTGGTAACGAACGTATACCATGCTGGCACTATCAGGGTCGACCTCGGTAGAAGTCCACCAGGACGAATAGCTTAAAGCCCCACCTAGCAATTTCATGATAGATGCGTTCGAAGACATGTCATCCATCGCTTCGAACATATTCCACCATTCATCAGAAGTGGGAAGCCTCCAGCCACTCGGGCAAAAGTCCTCTTTCGAAACTTCGTCCCAAGAAAAACGGGCCGTATCCGTCTGCATATTTTCCATCATCCAATATAAGCCAGCCACCTTAGTGGTACTGTATTCCTTATTGTCGCTAGAATCCTTCAAAACAAGTTCATTCAATTTCCACTGGTTTGAAACGCAGACATACTCAAAGATAGAGCCTGCCTTGACAAGCCCGTCATTATCCGCTCCGCAAAGCCCGCATTCTTCTTCGACTTCCAAGGGATAGCGCCAATTTCCATGGTCGCACACATACATTTTTTCCGTTGTCGAATTCTTGATTTCACGGTAATCGCTACTGCCGCAGTCCTGCTTGTAAGTATTCACCTGGAGGTCGCTCGCCCTCGCCCCTACCCAATTAATTTCGCTTGTGAAGCCCGTACGTTTATTGGTGCAGATAAAATAACTGGCAGTCGAACTCAGTGAATCCCTGTTTTTCGAAACGACATTGAGGGAATCCCCGTTGCAAGGGCCTACGCCATAATCATCTTGCCAGAACTTGTAGAAAGCCGTTTTGAAATCCTGGTAATTCAAACCAGGATCTCTTTGAATGCGCGAAAAACTAGAGGGAACAATCACATCGCCACTCAACCGTTCAAGAGTCATTATATACGCACAATCCGCGAGCCCGGTCGTCACCTCGCCAAAGCTCCCCTCTTTTTCGTACACGCCTAAAAGAGAATCCGCCATCAGGGAATCACGTGAGCAGGAGCGGGCAATTGCCGAAATCGCCGCAATCTCTTCGGGCGTCTTCGCGGAAGTTTCGCTTGACTTTATTTCTGAAGTTGCGGAACTGGAAGATTTTTCCGTTACGGATTTAGAAGGAGACGATTTTTCGGAGGACGACGAAACGCTAGAAGATGACACCTCGGAGGACGACGAAACGCTAGAAGATGACGACGTCCCGGAAGACGACTCTTCGGAAGATGAAGAAACTTCTTCGTCCGGGCTGTTCGAAGCCGAATCCGAGGAACAAGCCAAAAACGCCCCACAAAACAGAATGTGGAGGATAACAATCCAAAAGATTGGATTTCGCTTGTTCATAATTTAAATATATACAATTTTTTCGCTTACGGACAATAAACCGTCAGCACGTCGGGCCCGATTATCGCAGATTCCTTGGCAACGGCAGAAGAAGGGAGCCCCGGGAACTCAAGGCCACATTTCGCCGTACCAGAATCAATCAGGCGTTCAAGCGACGCTTCGACGGACGGATCCGTGGAACGCCAAAGGTCCAGGCGGTTCCAAAGGGGCATTTTTGAATCCAAACTGGAGGAGAAAAGTTCACGCGCCAGACGTTCACCCGGTTCCACCATCAGGCGGTGCATCCCGCGGGCAGACAATTCGTCAACCATCGCGCGCCAATTTTCCGCAAAAAGTTCGTGATTCAGTTCAAGAACTTCCGCGTGCCCTTCCAGATGCGGCTGCGCCACACAGCTAAAGACGAGAGGCACAAAAGCCCCCTCGGCACACGGGGCAAAAACGTGGAGCGATTCGACTTCCGCCGGAGTAAACTCGTGATGGCCCGCCCACACGACTTTCACGGGATTGTTTCCCTGCGCAAGGCGCACGTCCAAGCGCGGGTTATCGGCAAGGAGCGTACCCGCACCGACCAATACCGCATCGCTCATAGCGCGCAACTCGTGATTCCAGCAGTTCGCGCCCTGGCCCGTGATTTTCAGCGGGAGGTGGCTACCGTCTGCAGCGCTACAGCCCATGAACCCGTCTTCAGAGACGGAGGACTTCACTTCGACAAAAGTCCTTTTATTACAAACAAAATAATCGTACGCTTCGAAGTAGCGTTCCACTTCGGCAAAAACGCTACGGCCTTCCTGCTTGGCGTCAGCAGTCGATTCTGCGAATCCGAGCACGCGGCATTCCCCGCCGTCGGCGCACTCGCCCGAAAGTTCCTCGAGATTCTCGGAGGTAGCGTTTGCAGAGGCTCGGATACAGGCGTCTTCGCCCTCATACACCGCGATGCCCGCCTCTTCGAGAATAGCACGAGACTTGCCGCGCACGAGCGGGTTCGGGTCGGCATGTGCGAAGTACACCTCGGCGATACCGGCGTCTATGATGGCTTTTGTGCAGGGGGGCGTGCGGCCATAATGGCAGCACGGTTCGAGCGTCACGTAGATGGCCGCCCCGCGGGCGAGTTCACCCGCGTCACGCAGCGCCATGACTTCGGCATGAGCACTGCCGGGGCGCTGCGTACGCCCCCTGCCCACGACGATACCGTCCTTCACCACGACGGCACCCACCGCCGGATTCGGGCGGCTGACACCTATCGAGAAGAACGATTCTTCAAGTGCAAGCTGCAGGTAGTTCACTGTATTGCAGAACTGGATCCTTCGTCTCCGCGCCATGCGCGTCACTCAGGACAACGATTACTAATTCTTCGGGAACGCGAGGAAGCCACCGACCACGTTGAACACGCGCTCGTAACCGTTCTGAATCAGGAAGTTGGAAACAGCCATGCTACGCTTGCCGCTGCGGCAGAAAATCAGCAAGTCCTTGTCCTTCGGGAATTCAGCAAGGCGCTGTTCGGCTTCCTGGAGCGGGATGTTGATGGAACCCGGAGCCGTACCTTCGGCCACTTCACCCGGGGTACGCACGTCGATCAGCACGCCACCGGCCTGCTGCATCTCGAGAGCCTTCGCCCAGTCAATATTCGTAATCTGTGCCTTCGGGGCTTCCGGAGCGGGCGCGGCCGGGGCGGGAGCTGCGGCAGCCGGCTGCGGTGCCGGAGCGGTCTTCTTCTCGGCGTTAGCTTCGTTGCAACCTGCAAGCAGGACAGATGCACAGAACAGAATACCCAGTAAATTTTTCATCTTTTCCTCTTTATTTGATTTAGATTGTTTCACCAAATTCTTCGCGGTCCAGCACCATGTAAACAGAAAGCACGCTCTGAACCTCGTTGCTCTCGTTCTTCAGGGGCACCGCATTATACAAGATGACACGTCCGCTCTTGCCAAGGCGGCCCTTCCACGTAATCGTACGCCCGGAATGGAAAATTTCAAGCACAATCTTCGAAAGATAAGGCAAGAAATCTCTCGTGACCACCTGGTTCAAGTGCTTGCCATTAATCTCTCTCGGATTGATAATCTGGAAATCCGTCGCAAACGCCTGGTTACATCCCAGGAACTTGTAATCGCGGTCCATCCAGAACATGCGGATATCCGGGAACGCAAGAGCCGCCGAAAGCATGGCGTCGCGTTCGCGCATCCCGCCCACCACGGTATTGTCGAGCACCACGTCCATACGACGAGCAGAACCCTGGAGCACCAGGCGGTTGTTCTCGTCCATGCAAAGCTTGCCGCGGAGCCCATACCATACAAGCGTCTTCTCGGGGCCATAAAAACGGACCTTGATCGTCTCGAACGGGTCGCCGCGGAATCCGAAGTTGCGGTAATCCTTGACGCGGTCATTCAGCACACTGTCCAAAAGCGCGTAGTCACCATCGGGCATCATCTTGTGGATATCCACGTAGCCCACCGACTGGGGAATCACGCGGTGTTCGTCGTCCATCATCGGAGTAAGGAGCTTCATGCTGCGATCTTCAACATCAAAGCTCCACAAGAAGTCACCCGTATTCTGCAACAGCGAATCAAAACGTTCCTGCAACATTTCCCTTTCACGACGGCTCTCGTTTTCCCTGGAAATATTGCGGATGAAACATACGTAGTAGAATTCCTCGGCGTTTACCCTGTCCAGCGAGACACGCATCTCGTACCACAAGGACTTGGCCGTATCCGCATTTCCGCCAACATCCGAAAGGAGCGAAAACAGGAAGGGCATTTCCATATGCTTTTCGATTTCATCGAAATAGCTCTTCATGCGGTTCCAGCTGCTAACACCCAAGACCTCCGCAAAAGTCCTGCCATGGCTAAGCTGCATGAACAGGGGATCCGACATGAAGGTTGGCAAGCCGTAAAGGAATTCCATCTTCTGCGAAAGCACGACTATGAATTCGTTCAGGCAGCCGTCAAACCGCTGGTAGAGACGCTGCTTGTTGCGGCTGTCCCTCAGGAGCAGCACGCAGATTACAGTCGAGATGAGCAACATCACGCTGATAAATGCCCAGACAATTGTCGGAGTTTGCGAGACCATGTGATTAAGATAATCATTTTTTCAAGGACCTGGTAATCCAGAGGGTATTCCAATCCATATCATCACCGCCAAACCGGCGATTTCCGCCCACATTCCACCCTTTCCAGCCGAAATTCAAGCCAAGGGACACCGCAAAACCGGGAAAACGCCCCGAAAAGTCAACCCGCAAATGCGAAAAGGCAAGCGAGTAGCCCACCGTCGCAGAGCTAGACTCGACAAAGCCAAAAACGCGAAAACCTTCCGAAGGCGCCCAGAAGAGCGAACCGATAAACTTTGGCGGGCTGTCGGCAAAGCCTTCTACGCCCAAATCCAAGGCAGCAGAACCGTACCGCGCAAGCAACCCCGCCTCGTAACGGTGGCGAGTCCAGAAGGCATCCGACGGGATCCACTCCACGGACACGCCATAGCCGCCCCGCACCCCAAAGTTCGTCCACAGCAGTGCCGCGGGAAGGCTCCAGCGACTCAGACGGTATATGGAATCGAGTTCGGCGTATTCGTAGGCGAAGGCACCGCGGTAGCGCCCGTATTCCCAGACGCCCCAGGCATGGTAGTGAGTCTCGTCCACATCATCCCCCGCAATGCGGAGGGCAGCACCGAATCCGGGGTCTCCATAGACTAGAGTGGACGGCGAAAAGAAGAACGGCACGGCGGCGGCACAGGCGCCCCCGGGAGCGACAAGCGCCAAAGCGCAGGCGACAAAAATCTTACGGACGCACGACAATTCCCACCACCTTTTCAAAAACCCCGACAGACATCGACACATAACAAACACCGATACCACAACGCTCCGCCGCGGGGACTTCGTGCCACGAGGTGGACATCGGCCCGATACGCTCGCTCCATACGGCATGTCCCGTAGAATCGAGCAGGCGCAATAGCAGCTCGGACTCGCTTTCCACCGAAACGCGCAAGGGCCCACCCCTCCGGCTCACCACCCTTGACGAAAGTTTGTACGCAAAAGGTTCTTCCAGAGCCTGCTTACCGCCGGGACGCTGGTAACCGGGAGTATTCTCGGCACGGGCATAGAGCGGGTTGAAGCCGGACGGGCAGGTGACGGTATTCTTTGTCCAGGCGGCACTGTCCACCGCCACGGAATCCAGGCACAGCGAAAGGCTCCCCGAAACGTTGTTCAGAATCCCCATCGACGTCTGCACTATGCGCACATCCCTAAAGCCAAGGAACTCCCGAAGTTCTGCCGAATCCTTGGTGACAAGTACACTCTCGTAAGGGCGCAAGGAATCCGCAGGCTGTCCCCATAGCCCGCCGCGACCGCAAAAACGCAAGCGCGAAAGCGGCAACGCATAGCGGGAGCGGTTGTAGACTTCCACCCATTCGGGCTCGGGCTCCGAGGGGCAGTGGTGGATCTCGGTAAGCGCCACGGGAGACTTCCCCTCCGCCACCAGGAACCGGTCCACCGAATCGTTCGACGGAGCCGCATCGCCGGGCAGGGCAATCCGTATCCACGCCGAGCCCTTCGCGACCGCCTCCAGCCCAAACCGCCCCGACAGCGAGACTTCCTCACGCCGCCATCCGCCAGCCGAACCCAAATCCAGCACCTCGAACATCGCCCCAGACGAATCGCAACCGCCCAGGAACCCGCGCAACGCCCAGCCTACCCCCTCGCGCCACTCCGCGCTATCTAGCCTTACGCCGCAATCGCGAATCCCGAGTTCGTAATCCGGATCCGCCACGCCGAAGGTCCCCGCGGTAAAGGCCCACTCGTCCGTCTCGCCCACGCGCTGCAATGCCTTGCCCGGCTTGGGAGCGGGAATCGTCACCGAATCGGTGCACGTACCGGAACGAAGAATCCACACGCTCTCGCGGGAGTTCGGCAAAGTGTAAGTCCCGAGTAGCCCGCACGCGAGGGAATCGCGGGCAGGGCACGCGGTGCTGTCGTGGACAAGCGCCACGCGGTTCGCCGACCGCGGGAACGGGAACGCGAGCGGTGCCTTCAGGTCGAGCGAGACGAGGAGGGACTCGGCGCGGAAGTCGTCCAGCCGGATTTCGACGTACTCCCCCTCGCCGTCGGCGACATCCGTCGGGTCGGGGAAAAATTCAACGAACATGGGACACGCAGGCAGCGGGACCGCCACCGCGAGTAAAGCAGCCAAGGCATAACGCATGGCTCACCCCCAAGGGTGTTTCCCGATACAGCCGCCGGCCAAGCCGGACGCCGCCCTAAGGGACTGCGGCGGGATCAGTCGACCGAGTGGTCGCCTGGAAGCATATAGGCAAGAGGATTCACCGGAGAATTGTGGACCCAGACCTCGTAATGGAGGTGCGGGCCAACGGAACGGCCGGTGTTTCCCATATAACCGATAATCTGGTAACGGTGGACGAACTGTCCCGGATGCACGACGGACATCTGCATGTGTCCGTATCGCGTACTGATGCCGTTACCGTGGTTGAGCGTCACGAAGTTTCCGAACGTAGAACTGAGCTGGGCCACATCGACCACGCCGTCGGCAGACGCGTAAATCGGAGTCCAGCGGTCGTTAGCAATATCGACACCCTGATGCATCTTGCCCACTTCGCCCGTCACCGGATGGATACGCGGACCGAACGCGGAGGCATAGCGGCCCCTCGTAGGCGAAATGGACGGAATGTAACGCCACATCGCCTGGTTCTGGTCGATATAGCGCGTCAGGGAATTGAAGGAAGCGTTGTTGTTCTCGAGCTTGCCGTGCAGGCGCTTGGCAGTCTCGCGGACTACGGACATCTTCTCGAAGACCGGGGAGGACTTGCGGAGCAGCACCGTGTCGGGGGCGATATTGCCACCCGTACCGAGTTCGCGGGATTCCGCATCCGGAACCGGCAGACCGAACTTGGAGTGGAGGCGCTGTTCGTCCTTCAAGAATTCAGCCGACGTCCCGGAAAGGTAGTCGAGCGTCCCCTGAATCTGGGAAAGGTCCTTGTCCAGCCTGCTGCGGTCGGACAGCGCATGGTGGAGCACCCCGTCGTAAACGGTAGTCGTCGAAAGCTGTACCAGGAACAGGACTAAACCGACCAAGACGACCACGCGCAGAACAGGCCATGCCTTGAAAAGTATCGCAGGCACGTGCAACGTCATCGACGAAGACGAGTTCTGGAAGTGTATGGTCGTCTTATAAAACTTCACGGGGAGGAAAGATAGTAAAAAGGCTTTTTCTGGCTATCGGGGTAAGGAAAAAATAACCTAGACCGGATTGTCGATGTCCACGAATTTTGCCGAAATTTGCAAAATTTCGCTAATTTCGGCAGCCAAGGCCTGTACGCCAAAAATCTCCGTACGATGGTGCCCGGCCGATATCAGGTTGATTCCGAGTTCCTCGGCGGCGATGGGAGCCTGCTCCTTGAGTTCCCCGGTAATGAACGTATCGCACCCGAGCTGCACGGCTTCCTCGATACCGCTCGCACCCGAACCGCTGCAGATGGCGACCTTGCGTACCGCCGACGCCCCATGCAACAGGGCATGCTGCACGCCGTGCTCGAACACGCCGCCCACCAGGTTAACGAATCCCTCGCGCGACATCGGGTCGTCGAACTCGCCCACAATCCCGACGGTCCGTTCGCCCTCGCGCATGAACCCCTCGAGGTTACCGAGTCCGAGCGCCCTCGCGATGAGGGCGTTGTTGCCGATTTCCATGTGGCCGTCGAGCGGCAGGTGGAACCCGTAGAGCGAGATTCCGTGTTGCATCAGACGGCGCATACGCTCGCCGAACTTCCCCACCAAGACACGGTCTTCGCCCTTCCAGAAACCGTTGGGATGATGAACTATAATACAGTCGGCTTTCTTCTCGATGGCGGCATCGATCAGGCGGTCACGGAAAGACACCCCCGTCACGACACGGGTCACCTTGTCGGATGCCTCCACGCAGAGACCGTTGTTGCAGTAGTCCTTGAACAGATGCGGCTCCAGCAGGTCGTTGAGCCAAGCGGAAAAATCGGAAATATTCATAAGCCCTATCGCCAATAAAAGGTTGTACCTATACAATATAGACTTTTTAATGGAAAAAGCCTAAAGCATGTCTTTTTGGAGTTGTCAAACTCTATGCGTTTTTGTAGATTTATGCATAGAAAACATATAAACACTCAGGAGCCACAATGGCACATTATCTTTTTACTTCTGAATCCGTGTCCAAGGGTCATCCGGACAAGGTTGCCGACCAGATTTCCGACTCCATCCTCGACGCCTGCCTCGCACAGGACCCGAAGAGCCGCGTCGCCTGCGAAACGCTCGTGAACACGGGTCTCGTCGTTATTTCCGGCGAAATCACCACTAAAGCCGTTGTTGACTTCCAGGAAGTCGCCCGCAACACCATCAAGAATATCGGTTACGTGAATCCGGAATTGCAGTTCGACTACAAGGGCTGCGCCGTGCTCGTCGCGATGGACAAGCAGTCCCCCGACATCGCGCAGGGCGTGGATGCCAAGGCCGCCGAAGGCAAGGAAGACGACAAGCAGGGTGCCGGTGACCAGGGCATGATGTTCGGCTACGCCGTGAACGAGACACCGGAACTGATGCCTCTCCCGATTAGCCTCGCCCACAAGCTCATGGAAAAGATCCAGGAACTCCGCGAACAGGGCAAGATCAAGTGGCTCCGCCCGGATGCCAAGTCCCAGGTGACTGTGGAATACGACGAGAACGACAAGCCCGTGCGCGTCGACACCGTCGTGATTTCTACCCAGCACGATGAATTCGTGAACGGCAAGGAACTCAAGCACTCCGTGATCGAGAAGGAAATCATCGAGAAGCTTATCAAGAAGGTCATCCCGGCCAAGCTCTTGGACAAGAAGACCCGTTACCTCGTGAACCCGACCGGCAAGTTCGTCGTGGGCGGCCCGCACGGCGACTGCGGCCTCACCGGACGCAAGATTATCGTGGACACCTACGGCGGCATGGGCCGTCACGGCGGTGGCGCGTTCAGCGGCAAGGACCCCTCCAAGGTGGACCGCAGTGCAGCATACGCCGCCCGTTATGTGGCAAAGAACATCGTGGCTGCAGGCCTCGCCTACCGCTGCGAAGTGCAGCTCGCCTACGCCATCGGCTACTCCAAGCCCGTGTCCGTGCTCGTGAATACGTTCAATACCGGCAAGATTGACGACCGCAAGATTGAAGAAATCGTCGCGAAGAACTTCGACCTCTCCCCGGCAGGCATCGAGAAGATGCTCGACTTGCGTAAGCCCGGCTACGTGGCTACCGCCGCCCTCGGCCACTTCGGCCGCACCGGCAAGCGCTTCACCTGGGAAAAGACCGACAAGGCTGCTGTTCTTAAGAAAGCTGCTAAGGTGTAGCCGTCGCTCATTGAGCAGCGCAAGCGACACTCAAGATATGAAAACAGCCTCGAAACGAGGCTGTTTTTTTTGGACTACATGAATAGAACTAAAGGATTTTTGTGAAATTGATCGTCTTGCACATAGCATTGATGACAACGATGTCGATTTCAGTTGTTGCACCGGGATAGACCGGCGTAACCTCGCAAGCGAGGAAGTAATTGACACCCTTGACCACCTGAGTCGCAAGCAGCGCAAAAGGCTTGACATCCGAGCCCACGAAGCCCGCCATGACCACATTGAATTCCTTCATGACTTCATCGGGAACAGGGACCTTGGCATCGATGACAATTCCGCCATGACTGGGAATCGTGCTGCCTTCCAGAACTCGCTGAATGGAAACAAGGGTCACTTCGGGAAGGCCCCCAGAAACCGGCTTTATGTTAATGATAATAACAACAATGTTCTTGGAACCTTCCGCATTCATGATTGTCTGTTCAGCAAGAATGGCATAGTTGATACCATTGACAACCTGACTACCAAGGCAGGCGATGGGCTTATACGTAGCCCCCATAAGGTGAGTCACCTTACCAAACGCCGTAGCAAGTTCCTGAGGCATTGGCCCAGTGCTCGCGCCGACTTTCCATGCGCCTACTTTCTGGATATCTTCCATTTTAAATCTCCTTCTTAAGATTTTTTTGTTATTGGTTTTACAACTTACAACGTTATTTTATTTGTAAGCAATTCCAATATAAAATAATAAGCACGAAAACAAAACGTAAAAAATTATAAGCATTTTTAGCAAATACATCAATCACATTATCATGAAGTTACTTTGTTATTAATTCATATTACTTTGTATTAATTTTGAATTATTCCACACACATCATTTTTCTTAAAACAAAAAGGCCCCGAAAACAATTCGGAGCCATTCCTTTTTATAACACTTACAAATCCAGGTCTATTTTGCCACCATAAAGAATTGCTTGTTAGCCCCAGGTGCCGTTGTCCGTACCAGATACACTCCGCCACGGAGTCCTCTTGAAAGTTCTCCCACATCACGAAGCAGCGATTGCGGGACATTCTTCAAATTGCGAACGACCTTTCCATCGACACCGTAAATGCTCACGTCACACGAAGATTCCTGCAACGCGCCACCCGAAATCATCGGAACCGCAAGCGTCCCCGAAGAATCCTTTTCCATGAGCGTCACATCGAACTGGTCGATGTTCGGGCCATCTTTGCCATCGACAGTCGCGAACTTGACCGTATTCTCGCCGGCAACCAAATCCAGGTTCACCGACGCCGTTCCCCACGTGGTCCACGAAACCGTAGCTTCAAAGCCGAACTCCGCTTTTGACTCTCCAGCGCTAATGGCGAGCACGCGCTCTTCGCCGGAGCCGTTCGAGAAATCGATATCGAACTTGTAGAGGCCCGCGACATCCACCTTCACGGGAATCGTGAAATCGCCACCCTTATCGAAATTCACGTATCCTTCGCCATTGAAACCGACATTGCTGTTTTCGACAACGCCACCGTTAATCGAGCCCTTTTCGGCCTGGTAAGCTTTTTCGGCAAGCTTTTCTACGCTGCTGGAACTCGCCGGGGTCACGGAGGAACTGGACGCAGGGGTCGATTCGTCGCAGGCGGTAGGACTAGCGAGGGTTGCACCTGCATTCGCCTTCACGGCGGCCTCCACCTGGTTCGCTGGAAGGGCGAAGGAATAGTCGTAGGGCGGAGTGAAGGACGTCCCCTGCCCCTTGGTATTACCCGAGCAGTTCGTAAAGATATTGTCGATGACTTCGTTGCCGCCGCTGCCGTCAGTATTGTTGCCGTTGTAAATCGGGTCGTTTTCGTCAATAAACACGTTCTTCTCAGTGCGCACGTGACACTGGACGCCGGCGGAGACGCCGAGGACCGCTGTACCCGCGGTGATGGAGGAGTTGCCGGTGTAGAGGTTGTTGATCACGTGGACGTTGCCGTAGCGGCAGCGGGGCTTTCTCTGGTTGGCGGCCACCCACCAGTTGAACATGAAGGTGATGTTGAGTTTACCGACGCTCGCGGGTTCGTCGTCGGAACTCGCAATCAGGTTTGAAAGATTGTGGTTGCTCTTGCGGGTATAGCCGAACTTGCACCAAGTAAACGTTACGTTGTCTGCACCCTTCACCACATCGGCGTTACCGTCCTGACCGTCCCAGAATTCACAGTGGTCCACCCAGATGTTCTGCGCGTTCTCGATGTTGAAATTGTCCCACGCCTGGTCGGCGTTAGAGCCCGGGCCCTTGATGACGATGTTCCTGAGAATGATGTTGGACGCCTTCTTGATGTAGACCACGGCCTTGAGTTCCGTACCCGGCCTTAGGCCAATGATGGTCTTGTTGCTACCGGTGATGTCCACGCGGTCGCCGGATTTTCCGTTCCAGCCGCTACCCAGCGTGCCGTCGATGTAGATAACCCGCGGGGAAGAATCCTTGGCGTACTTTTGAAGGTCTGCCAGGGTTGTCACGGTGATAGGGGTCGCGTTTCCGCCACCAGTCACTTCGAAGGGGGTCGACGTACGGCCCGAACGGGTCGCCCAGCCGATGGGTTTGCACTGGTCAACCGCGGCAGACGCGCATACCGCGAATCCAACCGCAAGCAAGGATATTTTCGACAGGATTTTCATTCCAAACGTCCCAAAAATGACGCCAGCCAACGCGGCTGCAGTCCTGAATAAGAAAATACTCTCTTTTTAAGGCTTTTTTCAGCGGAATCAACGATTTTTTTCTTAATCGTTGTACGTTCTACAACTCCGCTAGAGCACGAAAACGGCCAACGCCACCGTCAATCCCGCAAAAACGAGGAATACGGGCAAAAGCAG
>CADBLC010000023.1:0-13143 GCA_902795385.1 Fibrobacter succinogenes
AATAGGCATGCCGCCGGTAATCAGCGGGCGTTCGCCTTCTGCAGCCTTGTAGCGCACGTAGTGGCCGTCTTTACCGCCATCGGCTTCGGTGAAGTTGACAGTTGCCGGCAACGCGTAGGTGCCCTCGCGGAGAATCACCTCGATGTCGCCCGTCATGGTGCCGTTTATGGCACGCACGGCTTTTTGCGCCTGCGTAATCGTCTTGAAGGGAGCATCCTTAGTACCTTCCGCGGCATCGTTGCCCGAAGGGGAAACGTAGAAGGTTGCCTGAGGGGCCGCAAAAACAGCAGAACCCATCAAGACAGCCATGCAAAAAACCGATTTCTCGGCAAAAATCCGTAATCCCATAGTTCTCCTCATATACCCATTATTGGCGTATACTTCTAAAAACAAAAAATACCCTCTAAAAGGGGGTATTTCTAGGCTCAAGGCCACATTTTCATTGATAAGTTGTCAATGAACGGCAGCTGTTTTTCTAGTTGTATGTCGCTGTAATAAAAAAGTTTATACCAAAAGCGGACATTTCTCCGGCATCATCCTTGTCGTCCGCAGAACCATAGCTCATGGCGACCGCGATTCCAATGCCCCAGTTTTCGCTAATCCACCATTCCTTGCCTGCGAGCAACTGGAATCCTAAGCCTAGAGAAGAAGACGCTTTTATATAGTCATCATCGTCTTCCATGGTAAAAAGAGCAAGTCCCACAGATCCGCTTACATAATAATTACGGGGTGGGATAAAATAGGTCACCCCAACTCCATACAAAAACATGGACGCACTATAGTCCGACGTAGAAATGTACTCTGTCTTGCCATTTGACGTCATTTCAGTTTCCAGTTCTGACAAGTTGGAAACACGGAGCACCGTCGCATGCAACACCGTAAAAGGCGCTATCCGGCCACCAATCCTATAGGACATATCAAAGGCAAGGCCGCTCGTAGACGCTTCATACATGGCCTCATCGTCCTCTCCCTCGTAATCCAGTCCCTGATAACCAAAGCCAAGGGCGAAATTCAAGAAAAAGCCGTCATGCGTATACGGGTAAGGACCCGCCACCGCCAAGGACGCTAGCGAAGCCAGGAGAATAAATATTCGCTTCATTTGCGGAATGCCCCTAAGGAGTCATCTGTTCCGCACTTAGATCGGGCGGAGTAGATGTCTCTGCATACGTCGTGTCGGATGCAACAGTTTCTTCCTGTTTAACAGTTTCACCCGTCTTCCAAAGCAGCATTTCCTTGACACCCAATTCCTTGTACTTCATGCCGATTCCCGAATATTCGCAGGAACAACGTTGATCAGTGGTACCCGCTTCGGTGTAACAAGTCTCTTTCATGATAATATCTACAACCTTGTCCATCTGGTGATTCTTTCGTGCAAAAAGCAAGAAAGAAGCCTTGTTACAGCGGTCTTTTTCTTCCATGGTAATTTGGCCTGCAATTTCAGCCTTGTAAGCTCCATAGACCAAAAGATTTTCTTGCATCATGTTGGCTTCGGACATCTTTGATTTGGAGTCCATAGCGCAACCCGAGAACATCAGCATCGCGCCCAGTAGAATTGCAATCTTCTTCATTTTTCTTCCTTCCATTGAAAATGTCGACCGTAAATGTATAAAAAAGTCAACATTCGTCAATACTGACGCCTCCCCCCGATGTGATTTACCTCACTTGCACACGAAGGGGACACGTAGAAGGTTGCCTGGGGGGGCAGCAAGAGCCGCAGATACCATCAAGGCAGTCGCACAAATGACCGATTTCTCGGCAAGAATCCATAATCCCATAGATTCCCTCATACACCCCTTATTGGCGTATAGTTCCGAAACAAAAAATACCCTCTAAAGAGGGTATTTCTAGGTAAAAACACTTCTTTTCATTGACAAGTTATCAATGGAACTACTTTATGCGATGCCCCGTCAAGTCAAAGCGTACGCCGTTCTTTTCGACAATCAGCCGACCGCCTTGCTTGCGGAGGCGCGGAGCCGAAGTCCTGGTAACAGATGCCGGCATAATTTCGTGAATTCCCAAAGTTTCTTCGCACTTTTCGCCTTCGCAGAACTTGAGCCAGTCCACGTTCACGTAGCTCCCTGCAATAGCGAGTTTCAAGATGTGTTCGCCCGCCGCAAGGTTCGCGACACCGATATCGACTTCCTTGTACACATTCCATGTAGTATCGATCTTCTCGATAGTCACCGTATCGCCGATTGCCTCGCCGTCAACAAACAGCTGGATTTTCGAGGTCTCGGAGGCCGTTGCCACGTTCGCGCGAACTCCATACTTGCCACTTGCAGCGACCTTCACGGTGTATTCGAGCCACTCGCCCGCTTCAGTGTACCCGATGGCATAGCCCTTGCAGGCAGAGTCGTTGCAGGTGGCGCCATCTAGGGTAACGACATCCACGGCGTCTTCGCGGTAGGTCTCGCCCTTGTTCGCGGCATCCTTGTCGTAAAAGCTGAAGCGGTTACCGCCCTTGTCGTAATTCTCCGCCTCGATTACGCCCGGAATTGCAGCAGGTTCGCCATTAAACGCCTCGCGTACGAGCGGGGTCGTCTCGACCGTATCGGCCCAGGCCATCTTCATGCGGTCCACGCCCGACTGATTCACGATTTCGAGTTTGATATTGGCGCCTTCGCCGGTGCGCTTAGTCATGCTGTACCAGTCGCCATCGCGCAGGCCCGGCCAGTAAAAACTACCCATTTCCCATTCGCGCAACTGATCCGACATGCCACGGATATAGGCCGTAAAATAGTTGTTAGGCGGTTGGTTGTAATCCATGTAGTCGTAATGCACGCCGTTCTTTTCGCCGGGGCTCATCGCGCCGCCCCATTCCGTACACACGGTGCGGTCGGCGTACTTGCCCACCTTGCCCTTGAAGCTGTTTTTCCAGCCCTGTTCGGTGGTAATGCTCATGTTCCAGAACGTGTATTCGTGCACCGCGAAAAGGCACCCTTCAAAGCGCGGGTCGTCGGCAATATCGGGCACGTTCCATGCAAGGCCCGAGCCATCGAGCAGAATATGGTCGCGGGGTACATCCGGGAATTTCTCGAGCCATGTGGCATACAAGTTGCGCAACTCGTCCTTACTATACATGTGCGGTTCGTTGAAGATTTCAAAGTAGGCATTCGGGTGGTCGCCGTATTTTTCGACAATTTTTGCCCACATGCTCCACCAGTCATTCATGTTCTTCGGGCCTGAAGGCTGTGCGGGGCCCCAGTAGCCCATCACGACACGGCCCTTGGAAAGGCCCATGTCGATTACGCCCGTGTAGGTGTCCCAGAACGTGAGGATTGTGGGTTCGTTCACCGGAATGCGCACGCTGTTGGTGCCGAACAGTTCCTGGAACTGCCCGATAACGCGGTCTGCCACCACCGATGCCGACTGGTAATTGTCCGAAAGGCTCATGCCCGAAAGAACGAGCACGCCAGAGACGAAATTGTCGCGTTTGTCCGCCCAGTTTACACCGCGGAACTGGCTCGTAACCGCGAAAGAACTCACCGCCGAAAGTGCGGTTGCAATCAAAACGGAACAGGCGACCTGCCTATACTTGAATCCAAACATCTTCATACTCCTTGTTCCCGCCCCCAGGAAACAACTATAAAATATCTTTTACAAGCCTTCAAAAGAACCCCCTGCGGGGGAATTCTTATGGACAGAATGTCAAAAGCGGCCTTTCCTGAAAATCGTGGAAGCATAACTGTAACCATCCCGTTGGATTTTCAGGATATACGTGCCGTTACCGAATCCCGCAATACCGATACCAAAGCTGGACTGACCTGCCGGAAGCGCAACGGATTTTACCAGGCGTCCGTTCATCGCATAAATTCTTGCGGTAAGGCCTTGCGAAAGTGCCGTTCCAGAAGCAATTTGCAGTTCGTCGCCCATCACGCGCGCTTTCAGGTCGGGGCGCGCGGGCATTCTCGCGGCTACCGCCATCGGTATGGTATCCTTCACTTCGGGCTTCGGTTTGTTGCGCAGCAGGCGCACGCTGTAGATGCCGCCCACCATGCCGGAACTTGCCGTAAACGAGATGCGCACAATCTTCTTGCCCTTCACCATATTGTCGGGAATCGGGTAAGTCACGTTCACGAACTCGTTCTTGTTCCAGCGATTCGAAATCGTCTCGGTCGTAAGCTTCTCGCCGTCAATATTGATGTCGAATATGCGGGTGCAGCCCTCGTTGCCCCAGTAACGCACCATCAGGCTCAGGGAATCTTCGCTGTTCGTCTCGAATTCATAGCTGATGAGTCCGCCATCACCACCGCTGCACTTGCCCGCATCGCGGTAGAATTCACCATTCGCCGTGCCCGATGTGGAATTTTCGATTTCCATCTTGTGGTCCGCTTCGGGCTGCTGCTCGCCGGGAGCCACCTTGTCTACAGTCTTCTCGTCAAGCGCCAACGCCTCTTCCTGTTCCTTTTTCAGGCGTTCCAGAATGGAGGGGTCGGTAAGCACCATCCAATACATCATATAGCGTGCGTCATGCACCTCGTAGAACGGCTCCAGCAACAAGTTTGCGTCCTTCTTGTTTGCAAACAGGTAGGGAGCCTTGAAGTGCATCGGCTCGCCCTTCACGGGTTCCACTTTTGAAGGGATATCTTCCTTCTTGCTCGCAAGCATCGGCGCCTGGTCAAGCGATTCAAGCGCACCCGACGCGATATGGCTCCAGCGTCCATCATCGGCAACGAGGCCGTTCAGGTTTGCGGTTCCCGTCTTTGCGGAAAGCACGATGGGGCCATGCAAAAGCGCCACGTAGTCAGAAACATTCGGGAGTTCTTCCACGTGCGTGTACATCGGGAAAAGCACCTCGATTACGTCGCCGGACTTCCAAGACTTTCCCGCAGACACGTAGCTCGACGGGTCCGACTTTTTCACGACGGTATCGCCGTTCACGATGATCTTAAAGGCGTCTTCCTTCACCCAGTACGGATGGCGGATTTTCATGTCGAAACTGCCGCTACCCGTAATGGTAAACTTCGCCGATTCTCCCTTCGGGAAGGCCGTTTCCTGCTTGATTGTCACGCCCTTCGCTTTCCAGTTCAAAAGCGAAGCCGCAAACAGGTTTACATACAGACTAGATTCATCCTTCGTGTAGATGAACTGGTTGTACTTCGCGGGATTTTCCATACCCGAACCCACGCAGCACCACATGGCAGCATTCACCTTGGAATACACCCGATAATGACGGGGACGTGCAGGAGTGAAGTACACGTACCCGCCATGTTTCGGGTGTATAGTGGAAAGGATGTGGTTAAATAGGGCGCGCTCATAGAAATCCGCCTGTTTGGCGCTGTGGTCCATGTTGAACAGGCGCTCTGTGAGCTTGAGCATGTTGTAGGTGTTGCAAGATTCGGGTCCTTCGCGCTCTTCCACGTACTTCTTGTGGTTATCGAAAGACGGGAAATGTTCCGAAATACTGTTACCGCCAATCGCGATGCTCCTCTTGTTCACGACGCGGTCCCAAAAATACTCGGAGCCCTTCACGTAAGTCTGGTCCCCCGAAAGTTCCGCGATACGCGCAAAGCCCACTACCTTCGGCACTTGCGTGTTCGCGTGAACATTCGTGAGGTTGTCGTTATTTGCCGACATCGCATTCAAAAGCCACTTGTGGCTCCAGCGCTTGGCCTCGTTCAAGTACTTCGTATTCTTGGTAAGCGCATAGGCATCGGCATAGACCTCCGCCATGCCGCCATGTTCCGTACCGAGCATGGATTCCATCTTGGAATCGTTGAGCCCGCCCGTAATGGTAAGCCCCCAGTCGCAAAGCGCCAAGAACATCGTTTTCGCCTGCTCATAGCCCGCATAGATGTAGGCATCGCGCAAGCCCGCAAAAAGCTTGTGGATGTTGTACCAGGGGACCCAATAGCCGTTCTGCGCACCGGCATTGCCGCTCTTCATGCTGAGCCACATCTTTTTGCCATTGGGCACGCCGCTGATGTAGCCCTTGAAATTATTGTCCTTGGAATTCTGGTCCTGAATCGTCTTGAGTTCGCTCAGCACATATTCCAGGCGTTCCTTGATAAGTTCATCCCCGCTTGCCGCATAATGCATCGCCAAGGCGCTCAGGTAATGGCCCAGCACATGGCCATCGAGGCCCGCCCAGTTCGGGAACTTGGAAGCCTTCGGACGCATTCCCGCTTCTTCGTAGAACGGGGCAAGCAGGCGGTCCGTATCGTAGCTGAGCAGGGTTTCCACGTTCAAGTCCTGACGGTCCTTCAGGGGCCCGCCAAGCAACTGCACGTCGCCAAGCGCGAACATGTCAGGGTAAAGCACGTCTTGCGCCAAGCCCTGCGAAAAAGCACCCCCCAAAACAGCGAGGACGATGCAAGCGAAGCGTTCCATCTTAAATCCAAACATCTTATACCATCCTTTCCCTTAACCAAGGCACCCATATAAAAAATAGTCCCGATTATAGGCGAAAACCACCCCGTCGGGAGTTTTACTTTTGACAAGATTGCAAAAGTCCAAAAGCACAAAAAAAGTTTCCCGTCTTTGCCGACGGGAAACCTGCATTGTCAGGAGAGTACTCTTATGGAAAGATTTACTTGAGGCGGTGACCGGTCAAGTCGAAACGCATGCCATTCTTCTCGACAAAGAGCGTATTGCCCGTCTTGACAAGGCGCGGTGCAGAAGTATTGCCGCGAACAGCGGGCAGCAGCTGGCGAATAGCATCCGTACCCGGTCCGGTGCTTCCCGGTTCAACAAACTCGATGTAGTCAATGTCCATCCAGTCGCCGGTAACCGTGAAGCGGAGGATATGTTCGCCCTCGGTCAGGCTCACTTCGGCCTTGACCGTATTGTATTCGTCGTAGTTGTCTTCGCCCGAGGTTGCAGCAGGCACGGCAATTTCTTCAGTGATGTCCTTGCCGTCCATGGAGAGCTTGAAGCCAGAAGTGCTGTTGGCAGAGGCAACGGAGGCACTCATCGTGTAAGTTCCCGTCTTGGCAACCTTCACGGTGTATTCGAGCCATTCGCCGGCCTGGTTGTAGCCGACGATGATTCCCGTAGCCTTCTTGTAAAGGTCCACACCGGTACCCGGGCGGTAATCGCTATCGCCGTGGTTTTCGGTATCGCTTTCGTTGTAGGTGGTGTTGCCCTGGCCCACGCCGTTCACGTCAAAGTCTTCCATTTCGATCTTGCCCGGAATGGCGAGAGCCTCGCCCTTGAACGGCTTGCGCGGAACCGGCTTGAGAACCAAGCGGAGGAGTGCAGAGCCGTGAGCCGGAAGCTCGATAGAAACGTGCGAAACCGGACCCAAGTCCTTCTTTTTCCAGGCATCGCGAACTTCCACCTCGCCTTCTACGCCAATGTCTGCAAAGTTGCATTCCACGGTCTGGGTAGAAGAGTTGTTGTTGAGGAGAGCCACGGCAAGGTCGCCGTTCTTCAAGGGCTTTGTCCAAACCTGCTTGCCTTGCTTGTCAGAAACGCGGTGGCCCTGAACGCCCAGGGAATCCTGATTGATGGCAATCATGTCCTTGTTCAGGTAGAGTTCCTTGGTCTCGTTGCTCATGTTGCGCACGTCGGAACTAATCATGATGGGGGCAGCCATAATAGACCACATCGTCATCTGGGAGCGCTGTTCTTCATAAGAGAGCCCACGGTTGCCTACTTCGAGCATGTCCGGGTCGTTCCAGTGGCCGGGCTTTGCGATTTGCCAATACTTATCGTTGGCATCGATGATTTCATAGACACCGCGGTACCACGAAGTCGAAATCCATTCAGGGCCGATGTCGAAAGTGGTACGCCAAAGGTTCGCGATTTTAGGCATCCAATCCTTGTATTCCCACATGCAAATGCTGAACACGATGTCGCGTCCGGAATTGCGAAGTGCGTTGGACATAGCGGTGTAATCTTTTTCCTGGGTTCTTGGATCGGAATCGCAGTTGTCGTACTTCCAGTAGTCAACTCCCCATTCGGCGAGCTTCTTGGCATCCTGTTCTTCGTGACCATTGGAACCGCTTTCGCTTTGCCAGTTGCTGTTGTAATGGTGGCAAGTGCGTTTGCCGCGGTCGCCATAAAGGCCGAACTTGAGTCCTTTCGCATGCACGTAATCGGCAATGGCCTTCATGCCGCTCGGGAACGTTTTCGGATTGTTCTGGAGGTTACCCTGGGCATCGCGCTTGGTATCCATCCAGTTGTCGTCGAGGTTCAGGTAAATGTAGCCAGCGTCCTTCAAGCCGGAATTGACCATCGCATCGGCAATTTCCTGAATCTGCTTTTCATTGATGTTTTCGTGGAACACGTTCCAGCTGTTCCACCCCAGCGGGGGCGTAAGCACCAAACTATCGGGATGTGCCAAAGCCTGGGAGGCCATTCCAAGCGAAACAAGAGCGAAAGCTCCACCAATAGAGATCTTTTTCAATCCAAACATCTTTGCCACTCCTTAAAGGACTATGGTAAAAATACTCCCCAAAAGCGACAAAACACCCTTCAAAAGGGAAGACGTCATTGATTATTTATCAATGACGCGCTTTGAAAAAATGGTGTTTTTTAGCGGGAAACGGGCACTAGAAGCGTTTTTTCGCCCTTCAGACCACGCAGGAGGTAGAGCCCCTTCGTGTAGCCCGCACGCAGGAGCGCTTCGGCCTCGGTCGCATCGCGCATTTCGATAATCCCGAGCCTGTGGCCGCGCAGATCGAACACGGCATACGCCGTCGGCTGCTCGCGCATAAACTGTACCCCGCGCAAGGCGGTCGTTCCCGTATCGGCGGGGGCTTCCGTTTTCGCGATTTTAACGTTGTCGAGCGTGAGCGTACCGGTAGCGGCACCCGCATTGAAACTCAAACGGCTGTTGGTATCGGTCGCGGCCGTCATCTGGAACTTGAACGCGTACGTTTTCGAGGTCGTCCCGATTTCGAAATTCTGCTTTTCCTTGAGGTACGATGCCCACGGGTCGTTGTGCTGTTCCACGTTCACCTCAAGCGTACGGGCTGCACCCGCGCTCGCATCAAAACTGATTTCGTACCACAGCCCCTTTTCGAGGTGCAGGTCGTGCTGGATAAGCTGCACCTGATAATTCTCGGTACCAACGGCAGAAATGGCCAGCTGGTACTTGCCATCCTTCACATCACCCGTTGCAGCGGCGTCGCCGTGCACCTGCAAGTCCCAGGCCACAGCACTGGAATCGAAGCCGCCGTTAAAGATGCTGTCGCGGTTGGTGGGCACCACTATCGCGGGCGGGGGCGGCGTAATGCTCGAGCCGTCCAGCGAGTAGTTCTTCACGAAGTTCCAGATTTCTACGCTCGTGTTGACGCTCACGGCTTCGTCCATGGAGTACCAGTGTCCCTTGCCGTCAATGGTCAGCAAACGCACCTCGACGCCATCGGTGCAGCCGCTCCAGATTTCAAGCGACGCGGCAGAGCCCGGCTTGGTCGACGGATACGGCTTGATCTTCTGCGAATTGCTGGAGCACTTCTGCGCGTTTACCCAGCCCTTGAGGGTGTTCACGGTGCTGTTGTAGTTCACCACGTCGTCCGTAGTGCCGTGCGTATGCATAATCGGCATCGCGCGCTTGGGAGAATTCACGCCCCCGCCACCCGACACAGGCGCAATGGCTGCAATCTGGTCGCCCATCTTGTTTGCCACATGGTAGCTCATCATGCCGCCCATCGAGAAACCCGAAACATATACACGGTTTTTATCAATTCCGTATTTTTGATACATTTCGTTGATAATTGCCTTTATGAAATTGAGGTCCTTGTTACCACCGATATCCCAGGCCTTATTCTCGCCATTCGGGAACACCACCACAAAGCGCGCCGTGTCGGCAATGGGCTCCCATTTGGCAGCATTCTTCTGGTAGGGAGCATCCTGGTTCATGCCGTGCATCTGGATGATGAGCGGGCGGTTCTTTTCGATACCCGAGGGGGCATACACAAGCATGCTGCGGCTCTTGCCATCAACAGTTATGTTGTCTGCGAATGAAGGAAGTGCGGCAATAGAGAGAATTGCCGCCGTAAGGACGGCGACTTTCTTCGCCGAGATAAGCTTAATACCAAACATCTTTTCTCCTTGGGACATACACCATTCTGTCCTATCTTAATATACTCCTCTGAATTATTGATATTCCGCTCCCCAAAAACATTCTATTGTCATTTTGTAAAAAGGGCTTTGACAAAGCCTCCCGAGACAATCACCACGGGAGGCATTATAGGAGCACTCAGGAGGAGTTTCTTTTTAGCGTACAGGACGAACGTAGAAGGCGCCCTTGGGCTTCACGACCGTGCGAACCTGGTGTTGTACTTCCGCAGCGTTCTTCGCGCTAATTCGTCCGAGGAAACTTCCATCTAGGCCATACACACGATAGGTCCGCGCGCTCTGCACATCGTGGCGTACTGCATTTGCAAAGTCAGTCGAGCCAATCGGTTCAGGGTCCGTAGCATCTGCACCAGAAACAAACGTGAAGTAGTCGATATCGAGCCAGGAACCGACAACCGTGAAGCGCAACACGTGTTCACCCGCAGGGAGCGTTACATTGGTTTTCACCTTGTTGTAGTCGTCGTAGTTTTCTTCGCCGGAACTTGCCGCAGGCACTGCGATTTCTTCGGTAATGTCCTTGCCGTCCATCGAGAGCTTGAAACTCGAGGTGTTACCTGCAGCAGCGACCGCTGCGAACATGGTGTAATCACCCGCTTCCTTCACGTTCACGGTGTATTCGAGCCAGTCGCCTTCACTGTTGTAGCCTACAATAATCCCGGTCGCCTTCTTGTACAGGTCAACGCCCGTGCCTTCACGATAGTCGCTATCGCCGTGGTTCTCGGAATCGCCATCATAGTAAGAGGTACCATCCTTGCCCTTGCCCGGCACGTCGAAGTTTTCGGCTTCGATCTTGCCCGGGAGCGCAATTGCCGGGCAGTTTTCGCCGGCGGCACAGAACGGAGTCTGCGGTACAGGTTCAGAACCTGCGCCATCGAGATAGATTTCATCGTTCACATCAACACCGACCTTGAACCAGTCAAAGTCCGCATAGCCGCCGGCCTGCTTGGTTGCCATGTTAAAGAGGCCCCAGCGCACGCCCACGAACATGTGCAGGTCGTAATTGAGTTTCACGTCGCTACCAATCTTTGTCCAGGTATTGCCATCGGTGCTGTAATAGAAGTATGCGGTACCGCGGTCAATCGGCAGGTCGAAATCGATGCGCAGGTAAACCTTGGAACCCGAAATCGCCTGGCTTGCAGCCTGTTTTTCACCGTCCTTATTCCCGGTGTACATCACCACCTTGTAGCTGCCGCCATCTTTAGCAAGCGCCACAAAGCCCTTGTCATCTTGCAGGGCAACGAGGCCAGCCATATCGCCATCCTTCATGCCGGTGCCATCGACAAGCGTACGGCCGGAGCTCTTGGGGCCAAAGGAACGCTGGGTCAAGGTGTTCTTTGCATTCACCACGCGGCTATCGGTGCGGCCCGTAGTAATGCGGTAGAAGCCCGGATTTGCAGACAAACTCCAGTTCTTGTTATCGGGGTTATGATTGAACTGCCATTCGAGAGCAAGTTCGCTAGATTCAAAATCATCGCTGGTGACCATGCCATAGCCCGGGAGCGGGGATTCCGGCAGGTCAATCGTGGAGGGAGCCTTGCTTCCGCTGGTCGGAACCGGCCAGCCGTCCTTCCATTCCATCGGAACCAAATGCGACATACGGCCAACCGGGCCGGAATCGCGGAACAACAGGGCATACCACTTGCCATCGGGCGTATCGAAAATGCCGCCCTGCGCAACGCCGTTATCGGAGAGGAAATACCTTCCGCTGTAACCGGAGAGCAGGCTCTTGGAACGGTAAACAATTTCGCTACGGCTCTTGCCCGCCGGCCAAGAAATCGTGAACAGGTAGTATTCGCCGTTCACCTTTTCCATGTGCGAGCCTTCCTGCTGCACGTAATAGTTGCTAGTGCCAGTCACCTGGTTCACGCTCACGCCGCCGAGCTTGCCGCTCTTGCCGTCGGCGGTTTTGTAAAGGTGCGTCTTGTTCGTGGTGTAAGACGGCGTCAATACGTAGAAGAACCCCTTGTGGTAACGGATGCTCGACGCCCAGGAGCCCTTGCCGTAGGCGTCCTTGCCGCCGTTCAGGTTCATGTTGTCGTTATTAGTGAGAGTCTGGTAGGCATACCCTACCGTGCGCCACTGGGCCAAATCGGTGCTCTTGAAAACGGGCACGCCCGGGGCAAAGTGCATGGTCGTCGTCACCATGTAATACGCGTCGTCAACACGGACAATCGAGGGGTCCGGGCTATCGACATACATAATCGGATTGTTGACCGTTGCGGCATAAACTGCACACGAACAAACGAGGGCTGCGCCCAAAAATTTCAAACATCCCATAATTGGCTCCTGTTCTACAAAAAAATATCTTCCGGAAGCAGATTTTCCTATGCCCGAAGCCAACGTTCTATGGATTTTTTGTCAATAAAAGAAAATACCCCGGCAAGCCGAGAGTCGCGAGCAAGCTCGCTTGCTCATGACCGAGGCGAAAGGGGTAGAATTTGCGAAGCAAATAAAATACCCCGGCAAGCCGAGAGTCGCGGGCAAGCTTGCTTGCACATGACCGAGGCGAAAGGGGTAGAATTTGCGAAGCAAATAAAATACCCCGGCTCTCGCCGGGGCGTCATGTGTTTAGGAGAAATGTTTTAGCCGTAGATAAAGCCCAAGGTCACGGCAATCGCCATGATGAGCACTATCTGCTTCACGATAACGATTTCACTACTTTTCATAGATTACCACCTTTTGCATGGTCCGGGATTGGCCCTTCTTATTAGAAACTACAAAATATACCCCGCCCGAGACAATGTTCTTCGTCACATTTTTCTTTGCTTTTTCAAGAGCCTCGTTCATGTTTGTGGCCCTTATCACAGCGAGCTTGCGGCCCTGCATATCGACGATTGCAAAACTGTTTTCCTTGACAGGATTTTCCATGTGCAAGGTCACCAGATTATCGGTTTCAGAAGGAACCTCCTTGAACTCGACATAGTCAATATCAATCCAATCGTTTGTGATTTCAATCTTGAGTTCATGTTCGCCAGCCTTCAAAGTTGCCTTGCCGCCGCTCACCACGGAGAACGAATCAAATCCCGCGCCCCCGTTTGCAATTTCAGTACCAATCTCGGCATCGTCCATATAGAGTTTGAAGCTTCCCGTACCATTATCGCCGGCAACGAGCGCAGA
>CADBLC010000023.1:13176-19540 GCA_902795385.1 Fibrobacter succinogenes
ATATCCACGTCGTTCTTGCGGAACTTGCCGCCTTCGTTGCCCTTGCTCAAATCGTAGTAACCCTTGTCGGCACCACCCTTGTTGTATTCTTCGACTTCAATGGTGCCAGGAATCTTTGCGGGGGCTTCGCCATACGGGCCGTATTCTTCAGGCGGTTCGTCCGGTACGGTAGACTGGCTCGGATCAACCAAGTTCACTGCCGGAGCATTGGGGTCAATCGTCTTGTCGATCAACTTGAGCATTTCAGAGCAGTAGCGGCGACCGAGTTCAATCACGCCTGCACGACCAAAGTGGTAAGGGTCCTTGCCGTTACCCTTCAGGCCCTGAGAAGAGGCCAAACCGAATTTCTTGAACTTGCTCTTCAGCTGGGCGATACCGCCGTTCTTAGAGCTGCAGCAGCTGCCCTGGCCGGAGTTACCCGTGGGGTCGTTCATCATTTCGCCTGCAACAAAGGCAACTTCGTTTTCGTCCAATTCAAGAGCGTTTACAATGTCCTTGTAAGTCTTGTAAACATTGTTCTGCCATTCGGTGCCAGAACCATCGGTTTCACCCTGATGGAAAATGAAGCCCTTGATAACGCCCACTTCCTTGGCCTTCTTGCCCAAGTCCACAATTCTCTGGTAAGGATTGGAATCGTAGTCCTTTGCCCAGCTCTGGATGTAGCTTGCAGCAGAACTGAAATAAGCCTGGTACTGATCCTTGTCGAAAGCCTTGATGGCTACGGCACCGATTGCCACAGGGATGATCCCCACAGTGACACCCGGAAGGGAATCGACCATCGCGCGACCGAAGTAGTCTGCCGGAGAAAGGTTTTCGAAGGGGTGGAACATCGGGGGAATCGCCGGATACCATTTGCCCGTCTCGATAGACTGGGTGGTGCGACCGCTACGCTGGCTTGCGTTGGCGTTGTGCGAAGCAAGCATCAAGAAATTCTTAGGGTCTGTAGCCTGGTCCTCGGCAGGAACGATTTCGCCGTTACCCGCCATGTTGGACTGCCCGTAGGCGATATAGATGTGGAAATTGGGATTAGGAGCCGCATTCACCAGCGTCACCATCAGAAAAAGTCCGGCCACCAGCCATAACGCCGGGGTCAGAAATCTCGATATCATTTTTACATCCATTGCACACTCCTTGCTTTTTCTTAAAATTACCCTAAAAAACGCCAAAATAATGTAAAATTGCGCTTTTCCTATGGATAAAAAGTCAATAATCCGGCCCCCAATTTTGAAAAAAACGCCCTGCCGAAGCAGGGCGTTTTAGGTAGTGTGAGGAGAATAATTTCTTCGCTAAAGCAAGCTATTTTGCCACAGGAATCCGGTACATGCGGGACCCGTCACGGGACTTCAGCACGTACATGCCGCCCTTCTGGACCATTCCCCGGATTTTCTGGTGCATTTCGCCGGCAGACTGCAATTCGACACGGCCAACGAAAGTTCCGCTCAGGTCGAACACCCCGTAGGAACCCGCCTGGAATCCCGTCTGCATCCTGGCACCGGCCAGGCGCAACGTAGAACCGGGTTTCTCGAATTTAAAATAGTCCACATCGAACCAGGAGCCCGTCACCGTCATGCGGAGGATATGCTCGCCGGCCGGGAGGGTGACTTCGGTCGAGACATCGTTGAATTCATCCCAGCTCGTTCCCGAAGCAACAACTTCGGCAATAACGTCTCCATCTATGGACATCGTGAACGCACCTGTAGAATTGTCCGACGCCACGGAAGCAAACATCGTGTATTCGCCCGCTTCCTTCACGTTCACGGTGTATTCGAGCCATTCGCCTTCCTGGTTGTGGCCAACCACGTAGCCCGTGGCCTTCTTGTAAACGTCAACGCCAGTGCCTTCGCGCAAGTCGTTGCATTCGGCAGTCTTGCCTTCGTCGGTGCAGGCATGGTTATCGGAATCAGCATCGCTGTAGGTCTTGTTTTCCTTGCCGGTACCCGGCTTGTCGAACAGTTCGGCTTCCACCTTGCCCGGCAAATCGAAAGCCTTGCCGTTGAACGGTTCACGCGGTACGGGGTCAGCCGGAGTGCCAATGCCAACGAGGGTCACGATGCAGTCCTTGAAGTTGTTGCCACCAGACTGCATTTTGATTGTCACTTCGCCATTCTTGACTTCGACTTCGCCTTCGTCCTTGGCGTTCTTCGTTTCGCTAGTGGTGTACATGTGGAAGGTCTGGACATCGGCGCCCTGCACCTTGATGGTCACTTCCTTGTCTTTTTGGTAGTCGCGGTTCACGAGCACCACGATTACGGAGTCACCACCGGCACTCTTGTAGGCGCTCGCAAACAGGTTCGCCTCGGGCTTTGCCGTTGCACCCACGCGCACAGCACCCGGGCGGATAAAGCGCGCGAACTGGCTCATCACGTAACCACGCTTGGAGACCTTGCCAATTTCGTTGCTCGAAACCTGGAGCTTGTTGCCGAAGTCCTTTTCCATGATAAGGCCGTAGCAACGGCGGATGTACCACCAGGTGTACTGATTGAAATTACCCACGACCATGGCGCGGTGGATTTCGTAAGCCACATCCATGGCGTTCACGGTATCGCGCTTGTTCTGGTTTGCCTGGTCACCCGTATTCGTAACCGTGCGCCAGTAGTTGCCGCTTCCCTGGCTTTCGGTGTAGTGTTCCGTCATCCAGCGTTCCACACCCTTCTGGTCTGCAAGGCTATACTGGAAGAAATCGTCCCCAGTTCTTCTGTCGCTTGCGTAGAAGTGCGCACCGAGAATGTCCCAGTTCTTGAGGGCGTTGGCGTCATTCAACACCTTGTTGTAGAGGTTTTTGTCGTAGCGGAACGATTCCGTCGAAATCACCTTGACGCCGTTCTTGCGCATTTTATCGGCATAGCCCTTGGTGAAGTTGTAAATCTCGTCGGCGCTCCAGCAAGCCCATTCACCGCACCAGTCCGGTTCGTTACTGATGGAGATAGCGTACAGGGGAACGCCCTGATTCTTCATGTAGTCATTGAAGCTATTCAGGTGGTCCACATACTTCTGATAGTTCGACGAAGACATGTGCTGGTTAGCACCCGCATACGGAGAAGTCCACGGAGTCGCATACAAGATAAAGTCGTCGCCGGCGTACTTTTTAGCAGACTTCGCGGCGTTCACTTCCTTGTTAAACGAATTGGAGTTCGCATACACCGGAATGCGAAGCGTATTCAAACCAATTTGACCATCACCCGTACCGAAAGCAAGTTTAGCGTCGGCATCGGAAAGGCCGCCACCGCCCTGCCATTCGTTATGCACCATGCCGCCAAAACCGCGAATGACCTGGTGCTCTTCAGTGACATCGACATTGACCGTCGATGCGAACGACGATACTGCCCAAAAAGCGCAGCACATCAACATTGTTCCATGTACATTTCTCATACACTTACCTTTTTTCCAAACATCCCGCTTCATTGCGGATAATAAGAAAATAAACTAATCGCACCGCAACCTCCATTTTCATGTTTTTTTTCCTTTGACGTTTTGGCAATGACCATATCCCCCAAAAACGGAAAAACGCCCCAGGACTATGGGCCCCAGGGCGTTTTCATGACGCCGAAAAAGCGTCGGTTTGGATGTGCGGTGTTTAGGGATTCCTTTTTGGCTTGCCGCTACTTGGCGACAGTCGCCATAAACTTCTTGTTTCCTTGTTTTTGCTTGAGCATGTACACGCCCTGCTTGAATCCGGCTGCCTTCAGCGATTCTGCGACAGTAGTTCCAAGGAGGTCTACGGTTCCAATGCGCTTTCCTGCCAGGTTGTACACTTCGTACGCCTTTCCAGATGCCACGCGGAACTCCGTAGCGTGGAGAGAGATGGTCGACGAAACTTCGCCCAAAGAGAACCAGTCCACGTTTACGTTGTCGCCCGTAACGAGCAAGCGGATAACGTGAGTTCCCTTGGTCAGCGTCGCATTGCCGCCATTGAATTCCTTATAGACGCTCCAGTCTTCGCCAGTCTGTTCCACCTTGATCGTATCACCGATAAGGGTCTTGCCGTCGAGCAGCAAGCAGAAGCTGGCGCCATTTTCCATGCCAGTGGAGGCAGAAGCCTTGATTGCATATTCGCCGTCAGCCGGGACATCGACGGTATATTCAAGCCATTCGCCAGCAGCCGTGTAGCCGATAGCCTTACCAGTGCCGCCTGCCACGATATCAACGCCCTCATCGGTACGGAAATCGGCATCGCCCTGGTTTTCGCCTTCGGAATCGCTGTAAGAGTCAACATCGCCACCGCGGCCAGTGCCCGGAATGTCGTAGTTTTCGGCTTCAATCTTGGCCGGAAGCTTGATAGCTTCGCCATCGTACGGCTTCTGCGGTTCAGGAGGCGTAGAACCGCTCCCTTCAAAGCCCCAGGCCTTGATAGCCATCGTAGAATCCCTGCTGCCCTTGAACACGAGGAACACCTGTTCCACGATGCCCTTGAGGCCTTCGACTTCGCACTTGTTCTCGGCGAAGGTATTCTTGTTGCCGGTATTCTTGAGGGCACAGGTGCCGGCGAGCGTGCCCGTCGCAGAACCCGTGTGGATTTCAATCTTGTCGCCGTCGGCAGTGCTTGCAGCCTGCACCACGAAACCGGTGGCAGCCGTACCGAAGTCAACCCCACTCACGCGAATCCAGGATTCCTTCGTAGAAAGCGGAAGCAACAGGTGCTCGGCGACCTTACCCGGAGCCCAATTGGAACGGCTGCGGATGCCCTTCTGCTTGGAGCTCGTGAGTGCCGGATACCAGTCGTACGGATCAAAGTTTTCAATCTGCTTCGGACCTTCCTTCGTGAAGGTCAGTTCCTTCATGGTGCCATCGCCATTGTAATAGAATTCATCGACGCTTACGCTGCGGTGGTATGCGGGCGCCGGATTCGCCTTGCCGTCGTCGGCAGGAATCTTTTCGAGGCCATCGTAACCGTTCGCGATACGGCGGTCATGGTAGGCAACGTACCAGTGGCCCTTGAATTCGGCAATGCCATGATGGTTGTTGTTATTCGCGTTAATATTCTGGCCACCAATGTTTGGGTTCCCCATGAAGATACCCTTGTATTCGTAGGGACCCATCGGGTTCTTGGACATGCCGTAGGCAATACGCAAGTCAGCCGTACTGTAAGACAGGTAATAGTTGCCCTTGTACTTATGGATGTAAGAAGCTTCCATCGCCTTCGGGCCGCCAATCTTCAGGTGAGTCTTGGTACTCACGTCAAAGCCCTTCATGTCCTTGTTGAGCTTGTAGATGTTAAAAATGTCGTTATTGTTGTTGTTCGCCGGGCGGCTATCGCTGCTACCGCCACCGAACGTGAAGTAACCCGTACCGTCGTCATCGAAGAAGATTGCCGGGTCAAAGCACCAGCCGATGCCGTCGCAGTCCGAAATACCGCCACCCCAGTTGTTGATGAGCTTCTTGTTGCCCGAAACGGGGTTCGTCCAGGGGCCGGCAATGCTGTCGGCGCCGATGAGGCCAATGCCGCCACCACCGCCATCGGGGAACACGATGTAAAGCCTGTGATCATTGGGGTTCACCGCAATGCCGGATGCCCAGATATCGCCGATACCATCAACCTTGCGGGCATCGTAAATGATACCGAAGTCGGTCCAGTTTTTCATGTCCTTGGTGCGGAAACCGTAGAGGGCCTTGATGTTGTAGCCGTTGGCATTGTACGCAGCCGGGTCGTCGGAGTCGGTGATGACGTAGAAGTACGTATCGTCGGCAGCGGCACCCGGGTCGGCGAGGTAATGGTAGCTAGAAATTGGATTGTCGGCCAAAGCCACCGTGGCCATAAGACCCACGGCAACCAGACCGAATTTTCCCATACCATTCATTTTCATAAGCACACATCCCTAATTGAGAAGTAACCTCATTGTAACTTTCAATAAGAAAATTACCTAGGAAAACGCCTTATTTAACGACTCCGGACATACTTTCCATTGATGTTTTATCCATGGAGGGGCTATTTCGCTACCGTGACCAGGAACTTCTTTGAGCCCTGTTCCTGGCGGAGCATGTAGGCGCCCTGCCTGTAACCAGCGTCCTTGAGGGCCTGCGCGGCCGAGTTGCGAGTCAAATCCACCTTCCCGAGCATGGCACCGGTCAGGCTGTACACGCGGTATGTATGCGACGCCCTGTTCTGGAACTTGACTCCGGCAATAGCCGTAATATCACCAACCGGATCAGTATCTTCGGCATCCTTGCCTGCGACAAAGTTGATGTAGTCGATATCCATCCAGTCGCCCGTAACGGTGAACCGGAGGACATGTTCGCCCGCGGGGAGCTTCACGTTGGCAGAAACCTTGTTGTAGTCGTCGTAGTTGTCTTCGCCGGAACTTGCCTGCGGCACAGCAATCGCATCGGTGATGTTCTCGCCATCGATAGAGAGCTGGAATCCGGAAGT
>CADBLC010000024.1 GCA_902795385.1 Fibrobacter succinogenes
TGGGATGGCCTGTAAGCGGTTGCGACATCTCTTTTGGCCTGTATTCTCGCTGGCGCTTTTGGCGGCGCTCGCCTTCGCCCTGTGGAGCGGGCAAAAGGAAAACGTGAGTTACCGCGCGATGGCGTGCGCTTTTGAGGAACGTTCTCCCGTGTGTCTGGACTCCGTGGCGGAATGGAGACGCGGTCTCGCTTTTTTCGACAGCGCCTATGCGGTGAGCGGCGATGCGCTGGAATCGTTGAAGTCCCTTTTGTGGGGGTATTGGAATATCGAGTTTGCGGGGGCTGGCGATGCCGCAATCGCGCATGATGCCATACTCCCGCTGCGTGTTCTCGAGACGAAAAAGTCGGGATGCATGGGACTCTCGTGGCTTGCGATGATGGTCGCCGAGGCGCGTAGGCTTCCGCTGAATGCGATTATGCTTCCGGGGCATGTGTTTTTGCGCTACGGCAAGGATGACGGGCGCGCCCAGGCCGGTTTTGCGCCCAAGACGGTGAACCTGGAGCCGAATCGGCGCGGCTATTCGTATACGGACGAGGAATACCGAGAAAAGTACAAAGACGGCAACTGGACGGGGCTTGAATTCCGCCCGCTTTCACCGGCTCAGTTCGTGGGCCTTGCCGCTTTCGACATGGGAAATCTCTACCTGGATTCCGATGTGAGGCGTGCCCTCACGTGGTATCGCATGGCCGAAGAATTCTTTCCGGAGTATCCTGGAATTTCTGTGAACCAGGCAATTGCCAAGGGCCGTTTGCCCGAGGCCCCGTAAGGCTTATTTTTCTATATTGAATGCGTGATTGTGGGCATGAATCGCAAATCTCGCAGTATCTTGTTTGGAGGGGGTCTTGCCCTCCTTGTGGCGCTTGTTTCTTGCGGAGATTCTCCGACCTATGATCCCGAAATCCCTGTTCCGTTCGATTCGTCTGTCATGGCGTCCGAAGATGCTGTCGAAGGGTTCGTGAACGTACGTGCGACTGGCGCACAAGTGATTCTTGGAACAGCGGACCCGTCGGCGCTCACCAAGGAACGCTCGCAGGTGAAGACCAAGTTCGATTATGATTTTTCCATTGGCAAGCACGAGGTGACGTGCGGCGAGTATAACGAGATTGCACGAAAGACAAAACTGGAATTGGAACTTGAATGCCCTGACGAGAATCTCCCGGCGTCGCAAGTGACGTTCTATGATGCGGTTCTCTTCGCAAATGCCAAGAGCAAGCTTGTGGAGCGCGATACGGCCTACCGTTACATGAGCGCGGAATTCGACAAGTCCGGGCATTGCGTCGAACTGGGCGGTTACAGGTTTGTTGACTCGTCTAATGGATTCCGCCTGCCCACCGAGGCTGAATGGATGCTTGTCGCAAAGCAGGGGTGGAATACGGAGTTCTCCTGGAATGCCCACAATTCGGACTACAAGAAACACGAGGTCTGTTCGATGCCTGCCAATGAGCTTGGCGTATGCGACATGGCGGGCAACATGATGGAGTGGGTGAACGATTGGCTCGGTCTTTTCCGTGATACTGCCCTCGTTGATTTCGTTGGCGCGCCTGATGCCGGAGGCTTTGGTGAACGCGTTGTCAAGGGCGGCAGCTACCGCAACGACCCTTCGGCCATAAAACTTTCCAATCGCACGGATGTCTACACGGTAACGTCGTCTAGCCACGACGACTATGTCGGTTTCCGCTTGGCATACGGGGCGATTCCTGCCGCTTCGTGGATGAACTCGTCGGGCGAAGTATCCTCGAAGCCCGTGTTGTTGCGAGCCAATTCCAAGGAGGTGAAGGCCTTGACAGGATCGTCGCGGACGACGCTTGTGTTCCGAAACGAGGCCTCGGGGAAGCTTGCGTATATCGACTTTTTGTCGCCGCTCTTGTCGGTAAAGGAACTCGAGTCTACCGAAGGGGCTTTCCACCCAGACGTTTCTCCGGATGGTCGGTGGGTGGCCTACTGTACCGGGCTCGAAGGCGTCAAGGGAAAGTCCGAACTGCATGTGCGCAAGCTCGACAGCTACGATACGGTGCAGTTGAAGCTTGAAGTGGAATCGGCGGCCATCCCGCGCTGGAGAGTCTTGAAGACGGGCGATACGGCTATCGTGTACGTTACGGACGCCGGCAATAACGTAGATGCGGCGACGTTCGCTCAGGCCTCCACCTGGCAGGTCCCCTTCAAGGGTGGCAAGTTCGGGACTCCCGTGAAGTTGCTCGACGGTGCGTATCATGGCGGGATAAGTACGGACAATCGCTTGGCGGTTACCGGAGCCCGCCTGTTGCGTGCTCGCGTGGCGGGCCCCAAGGCCCGCAATGTCATGACGGACGGCCTTGATACGGTATGGTACGGCGGGGCGCAGGCTTGCAATGCAAGCCTTGCTACTGACGGCACCAAGCGAACGGCGTTCCTGGATTTTGGCGAGGGGCCGGGTCGCGACTTTGTTGGCGAATCTTATGGCGTCCACGAGCGGATATTTATCGCCGACAGTACGGGTAAGCTTGTACACAGCGTGGCTGCCCCTGCGGGCTACAGCTTTGACCATGTGGAATGGGCACATGGGGCCGAAGATATTCTTGTCGCCACGCTTGCCGATATGAACGGTAACCATAGAAGGGTCGTGGCTGTCAATCTGGACGATAGTAGTCTTGTGGATTTGGCGGAAGGCGAGGACCTGTGGCATCCGTGCTTGTGGACGCAGGCGTCATTTGGAGAGGATTTTATCGATCTGGATAGTGCCGGCGTGTATCTTGCTCCTGGCTTTGCCAATTCGCATCTGGTATTCCGCAAGAAGATGGAACTGTTCTGGAAAAGGCTCCCGTATACGCAAATCATTTGTTTGGGCAGTTCCAGAATGCAACGCGGATTGAATCCGGATATGTATCCCGAAATGGAAATGCTGAATATGGGCGCGACCGGCATTGAAGTCAATCGCGAGATATGGTTCATGCAGAACTACGTCTTTAACCATTTGGAAAACATCAAGGTGGTTGCCTTGGCGTTTGATTTCGATGGGTACCGCGGGGAAGCAAATTTTGTTGATGATGTATTCCTTTCTGTTCCGGGATATGTTTACGATGCGAATCACGATTTTTGGAAGGATGGACTTCCTCCCGGATTTGTCGATGCGGTAGAATCGTTCGTGAATCCATATGATCCGGAAATGTTGTTCAGCGCCCGTGGAAACCATTTGTGGCAAGTTGACGGTAAATGGAATAGCGAACTTCTGAATGATTCTGCCTTTACACCCCTAGAACTAAAGAATCTGGAAATATATCTGGATTATATCGAAACGGCTGCGCTCTATTGCTCCATGCACGGGGTGCATTTTGTTGGAATCGTGTTCCCGCAATCGCCGAAATATCGCGAAACGGGTAGCTTTGGTCTCTACGGGATGAAACGCTCGCTTGCCGAGTCGTTGCTGGAGCGGTTCAGGAATTTGGAAAAAACGAATCCGTATTTCCACTTGATGGACGAGAATAAGATGGGTTACCACGATTACACCGACGAGATGGCTCAGGATAAGGACCACCTCAACTATCGTGGGGCTAGACAGTTGACAGAGCGTTTTGTAGAATTAGTAAGGACCTTTGAAAAATAGAATTGAAATAATTGCGGCTTTGCTCGCGTTCTTGATTCTTGTCTCGTGTGCCGATGACGAGGCTTACGATGATGAATTGCCTTCTATGGACTCGGTTATGGTCGGTGCGGAGGTAAGCTATTACCCGGGAATGTACGACATCCTGGCTTCGGGCACCTTTGTTGTTCTCGGAACGGATTCTCCCGACGCGCCCGTAAAAGAACGCCATCGATTGAAAACCTCGTTCGATTATGATTTTTCTATTGGCTATCACGAGGTGACGTGTGATGAGTTTAACCATGTCTCGAAAGCGGCGGGCCTCAAGCTTGAATTGGCTTGCCCTGAACCGGGATTTCCTGCTTCGGATATGACTTTTTACGATGCGGTCTTGTTTGCGAACGCGAAGAGTGTGGCAATGGGCATCGATACGGCCTATTCGTATTCGGCGGCAACGTTCGATGCTTCTGGGCATTGCATGAATCTGGAAGGGTTTGTGTTTATGCCGGAATCGGAAGGCATGCGACTCCCGACCGAAGCCGAGTGGATGCTCGTGGCGAATATGGGATGGAATACGGAATTTTCCTGGAATTCCCTCAACTCGAATTACAAAAAGCATGAAGTCTGCTCGATGCCGACGAATAGTCTTGGCGTGTGTGACATGGCTGGCAACGTGATGGAATGGGTGAATGACTGGCTTGCGGTATTCAAGGACACCTCCGTTGTCGATTATGTCGGTGCTCCCGATGCGGGCTCTATCGGTGAACGAGTCGTGAAGGGCGGTAGCTTCCGCAATGCTTCGACCTCGATGAACATGTATTCCCGAGGCGATGTGTATACGGTAACGTCTGCGACGCATGCGGACTATATCGGATTCCGCCTTGCTTGCGGCAAGATTCCGAACCCCTTGTGGTTGCAACAGGACGGCAAGACTTCGTTAAGCAGGGTTGTTCCCTTGGCGGGCTCGTCAAATCTGCGGCGGAGAACGGGAACCACCAAGATGAAACTCGTGTTCAGGAACGACGCTTCGGGAAATATTGCATTCATCGACTATTCCGGTGGCTCGCCTTCGGTGGTGGAAATCGAGGATACGCTTGATGCCTACCATCCGGTAATATCGCCTGACGGCAAGAAGGTCGCGTTCTGTACGCGATTCGAAGGTGTGTCGGGAAAGTCCCGCCTGTATGTACGCAATCTGGAAGCCGACGGTGGAAATCTCGTGAAGCTGGATGTCGAGAGTGCTGTAATACCGAGGTGGCTTGTGCGTGGTGCCGGCGACACGGTGATTGTGTATGTTTCCGATGCGGGCAATAACTCGGATGCGGCCTCGTTCGCCCAAAAGTCTACGTGGCAGGTGAGTTTTGCAAACGGCAAGTTCGGAACTCCCGTCAAACTGTTTGATGGGGCGTACCATGGCGGCGTCAGTGCCGACGAAAAGTTCGCTGTTACCGGTTCGACCCTTTTGAGGGCGCGGATAGACGGCCGCGATACGGTGTGGTATGGCGGTGAACAGGCTTGCAATGCTTCGCTTGCCGACGATAGCACCAGACATACGCTTTTCCTTGACTTTGGAAGCAAGGTTGGTGCGGCGTTTGTCGGGAAAAGCTACGGAACGCATGAACGGTTGCTCGTTGTCGACAGTACGGGAAAACTGATCAACTCTGTTGCCGCCCCTGCGGGTTATTCTTTCGACCATACGGAATGGGTGCCGGGTGGGAACGGCCTTGCAGTTGCGACTCTTGCAAATGCAGACGGGGCCCATACGAGAATCGTGCTGGTGGATTTAACCGATAGCGCGGTCGTGGAACTTGCCAAGGGCGACGAACTCTGGCATCCGGGTATGTGGATTAAACCGGTGGTGGATTATTCCAATGCGACTCTCGACAGGGATAGTGCGGGTGTCTATATGAGGGATGGTGACGACTGGGGCACGGCGTTGATGGCTTACAATATGAAATTGCTATGGGAGTATAGGGACTCGGTGAAAGTCGCGATAGTGGGGTCTTCGCGCCCTCTGTTCTCGTTGCAGCCTTCGATGATGGACAAGGATCTTTTTGTGGTCAATTTCGCACAGACTCCCAATAGCATCTATACGTCCAGGGACTTGCTCGGTTTTTACCTATTGCCGCACCTGAAAAATCTGAAATACGTGATAGTTTCGCTGGATATTGATTTCTGGTACAAGACAGATGGCGAAGACGGGGATAACCTTTTCCTGAATACGTATAGGGATTATCCCGGTTACGCTTATGACCGGAACCATGACTATTGGCAGTCTGGCTACCCGCAGGGACTTTTCGAATATACGAGGGACAATATCGAAGTGGAGGGATATCTCCAGTATGATTTCGACCGCGGTGCGGTTGTGTCGCCGCATTGCGGTGGATGGAACGAACCTGCCGAAATCGAGATTGACAGTACCGATGTTGACGGCTTTATGGAAAGGTATAAATATAGCGTGGATGCCCTGGTGCAAATCATACAGATGGCGGAGGAACGCAATGTCATGGTTATCGGGATGATATTCCCTCTGAATCCGGGATATAAGGAAACGGGTGCCTTTGGCCGGTATGGCATGCGCAGGAGCAATGCGATAAGATTGATTGAAGAATTCGAAAAATTGCAAGACGTTTATTCCAACTTTAAGTTTGTTGACGAAAACAGGATGGGTAATCACGATTATTCGAGGGGTATGTTTATCGATGACGATCATCTGTGCGACGTAGGTGCTGTTCGTATGACGGCCCGTGTCGATTCCCTGCTCCGCTCAATGGAGGCTAAATGATTTTAGCCTTGTTCATGGGCATGTTGTGTGCCTTCCTTGTTGCCTGTTCGAATTCGGTGGGCGTTCCTTCGCAGGAACAAGAAATATCGCAAGCTAGCCTGCAAGAAGATTCCCTCCAGGGAATGATTCGCGTGAATGTGTCCAATGCGGTGGTTTCTTTGGGTACCAACAATTCCGAAGCCAACGCGATTGACCGACCGCAAATGAAGGTCTCGCTGGACTATGCTTTTTCGCTGGGCCGACATGAGGTGACTTGTGCGGAATTCAATTCGTTTATGTCTGCTGCGACCGGGCTTGAAACCGCCTGTAATGCAGATGATATTCCCGCAAGCGACATGACCTATTACGATGCGGTTTTGTATGCGAATTTGCGCAGCAAGAACGAGGGTTTTGATACGGCGTACGTTTATGGCGCGGCAACGTTTGATTCCAGGGGAAGCTGTACGCATCTTGACGGACTTGCGTTCCATCCGGAGGTGGATGCGTATCGCCTGCCTACAGAAGCGGAATGGGTTTTGGCCGCATCGGTGGTCTGGAAAGAAACTGACGGATGGACGTCCGAAAATTCCGGGTACGTATTGCATGGGGCCTGTAGCAGGGAAGGCCAAAAGCTAAAGCTTTGCGACATGGCTGGCAATGTCATGGAATGGGCGAACGACTGGTTTGGCAATTTACGCGATACGTCTGTCGTAAACTATGTTGGCGCACCCGATGGCGGTATGGTGGGACGTCGAATTGTGAAGGGCGGTAGCTTCCGCAATGCTGCGGCTTCCATCCATCTTTATTCGCGTGGTGATGTTTATACGGTAACGTCGGCGTCGCATGCGGATTATATCGGTTTCCGTCTGGCATTCGGTAAAATTCCGAATGCGGTATGGTTGAACTCCTCGGGAGAGGCTTCCGAGTCTCCGGTAAGGCTTTTGGCCGGTCTGGAATCAATGCGTCCGCTCGCCGGTTCCCCGAGGGCGAAACTTGTGTTCCGTAATGAGGTTTCCGGAAACCTCTCGTATGTGGAGTATTCGCTTCTTACGCCAGTCGTTGTCGACCTTCCGGGGACATCGGAGGCCTACCATCCTGAACTTTCTCCTAACGGGCGCTTGATTGCTTATTCTACGGGAATGGAAGGCGTTTCCGGAAAGTCGTCGCTATTTGTCCGTTCGTTGAACAGTTATGATTCGAATGCGGTCAGGCTCGACGTTGAATCGGCGGCTATCCCGCGGTGGCGAGTGCTTGCAAACGGCGATACCGCCATCGTGTATGTGACCGATGCCGGCAACAATGTGGATGCAGCTGCCTTTAAGCAGAAGTCTACCTGGCAGGTGACTTTCATGGGAGGCAAGTTCGGCACTCCGCAAAAGTTGATGGACGGGGCGTTCCATGGCGGTATTTCTGCAGATAATCGCCTGGCTGTAACCGGGGCACGTCTTTTGCGTTCTAGAATCGCTAGCTCCGATACCGTCTGGTATGCCGGCGAACAGGCCTGCAACGTAAGCCTTGCAACCGACGGTAGCAAGCGCACCGCGTTCCTGGATTTCGGTGAGGGTCCGGGCCGCGAGTTCGTCGGGAGTGCTTACGGCGTCCATGAACGGATTTTCATTGCCGACAGTACGGGCAAGCTTGTGCACAGCGTGCCTGCTCCGGCAGGTTTCAGTTTTGACCATGTGGAATGGGCTCATGGCGTCGAGGATGTTCTTGTCGCCACACTTACCGACGTGAATGGCAATCATAAAAAGATTGTGGCTGTAAATATTCAAGATAACCGCATTGTGGATCTGGTTGAAGGTGTGGATCTCTGGATGCCCATGTTCTGGGCGAAAAATATGTCCAGTTCGTCTAGTGGTAACGCTCTTGATCCCGATAGTGCCGGCGTTTATTATGCTGGCGTGGGCTCCGAAGCGGAGATTTTCTACCGCTACAAGCTTGAACTACTTTGGAACTACCGCACGAAGGCCGAGATTGTGACTCTTGGATCTTCCAGGATGCTCAATGGCGTTAATCCTCTGTTGCTGCAGGATTCATGGGATGCCATCAACATGGCTACGGTCCCGAATACGATGTATACCTCGATGTTCGTATTCGAAAACTATGTTCTGCCGCATGTAAGTAACATCAAGTACCTGCTTGTGTCGCTGGATCTTGATCTGTGGTACAAGAACGATACGGATGACAACTATTTTTACGAGCAGTACCTTTTTAATCCGGGAATCGTCTACGATATGAATCACGGATTCTGGAAGGAAGGTGTGCCGGATGGATTGGCCGATGCCACCGTGGATGCCCCGGGGAGCGATTATTTCAAGCTAGTATTGACGAAGGAAAGGGGCTTTTATGCGGAAAGTTCCGGCAACTGGGGCACGGACGACCTCGTCAATTTCGACAGCACGTGGCGCGATTATCGCGGGGCTGAATTCGACAGCGCCTTCGCGCATTTTGCAAATATCGTTCGCTTGGCGAAAGAGAACGATATCGTGGTTGTTGGCATTATCTTCCCGCAGAGTCCCGAATTCCGGCAGACGGGTTCGTTCGGGCGTTACGGAATCCGTCGCAGTGAAATGCCTGCGATTATGGAACGGCTAGATTCCCTTGACCGGGCAAATTCGAACTTTGTGTTGTTCGACGAAAATAAGATGGGCGACCATGACTATCCGGCAGAAATGGCCGCCAATCAAGATCACTTGAACCGCCTTGGCGCGGAGCAGCTTACTCACAGACTGGATTCGCTGCTTAAACGGATTGAGGTTGACAAGTGATTAAAAAGATTGCCTTGATTGCCCTGCTTGCGTTTTTTTGGAGCGGTTGCTCCAATTCTACCTCCTATGGAGATGGAACCGACGAAGACATTAGTCGTTTTTTAAAGAGCGAGAAGGATACCCTGGATGGCATGAGGCGTATCTATGCGGCTGGGGCTTCGATAATGCTTGGAACGAACGATGTTTCGGCCAAGTCCAATGAACGTCCTGCGATGCGCGTGGAGTTCTCGTACGATTTTTCGATTGCGCGTGCCGAAGTTACTTGCGGGGAATACAACCGCCTTATGGAGCACAAGTTGAAGTGCGAAAAGAAACTCCCGGTAACAAACGTGACGTTCTTTGATGCAGTCCTTATGGCGAATGCGCGAAGCAAGAAAGAAGTCTTCGATACGGTGTATACCTATGAGGGGACGACATTTGATTATGGTGGACATTGTACGGGTTTGGAAGGGTTCGCCTTTCATCCCGGGGTGAATGGTTACCGTTTGCCGACGGAAGCGGAGTGGACCCTGGTGGCGATGCAAGGATGGAGCTATACCAAGGCATGGACCGCCGATAATTCCAATTACGAGGTACAGCAGGGTTGTTCGCACAAATCCAACGGCGTGAAAGTTTGCGATATAGTCGGTAACGTGATGGAATGGGTGAATGACTGGCTTGGCTATTTCCGAGATACGGTTGTTACGGATTTCGTTGGAGCCCCCGATGGAGGTGGTGTAGGGGAGCGCGTCGTGAAGGGCGGAAGCTACAGGGATATCGGGACGATGATAACTCCGTTTAGCAGGGGCGATGTCTACATGGTCACCTCGGCGACAAAACGTGAATATATCGGCTTCAGGCTTGCCTTTGGTGCCATCGGGAATCCTTCGTGGATGGACCGGTCGGGATCGTCTAATACAAGCAGGGTTTTGCCTATCGCGAGCACGTCGACCTTGCGGTCTGTTACCGGAGCAAATAAGCTCTCCTTGGTCTTGCGCAACGACGTTACGGGGAATCTGGTGCTCGTCAGCTATCAGGGCGCGTTGCCGACGACGACTGAATTCAGTGATGGCGTGGATGCCTACCATCCGGAAATTTCGCCAGACGGGAAATGGGTAGCGTTCTGTACCGGAATCGAAGGAATTTCTGGACATTCGGATGTTTATGTGCGGAACCTGAATTCTGCCGATGCACGCCCGCTCAAGCTAGATGTGGATGGCGCGGCCATTCCGCGTTGGCGTGTTCTTGAATCCGGAGATACGGTAATCGTCTATGTCTCCGATGCAGGCAACAATGCTGAAACGGCTTCTTTCCGGCAGAAGTCCACGTGGATGGTGCCTTTCAAGGCGGGCGCATTTGGCACGCCGAGCAAGCTGTTTGACGGGGCTTATCATGATGGTATCAGCGCCGACGGCAAATTGACCGTGACCGGCTCGAGCCTGTTGCGCGCCCGTGTCGCGAAAGCCGGAGGGAGTCTCGAAACGGCTTCGGATACGGTGTGGTACGGCGGCGAGCAGGCGTGCAACGTGAGCCTTGCCAAAGATGGCAGCAAGCGTGTCGCCTTCCTGGATTTCGGCGGCGAAACCGGCCGCTCGTTCGCTGGTGAAAAATATGCGACTCACGAGCGGATTCTTGTTGCCGACAGTACGGGGACGCTCGTTCAAAGTATTGCGGCGCCCGAGGGGTATACGTTCGATCACAGCGAATGGTCCGGTGACGGTATCGTTGCGACTCTCGCCAATGTAAATGGTGCCCACACGAAGGTCGTCTATATCGATATGGCAGACGGTAAGATGACGACTCTGGCCGAAGGCGATGAACTCTGGCATCCTTGCCTGTGGCAAGTATCGAACGGGTCTGGGAATTCGAATGCGCTTTTGGACTTGGACAGTGCGGGCGTCTACTACAGGGAATCTGCGGAAGAATACGTTTACGTGTTCCGTGAGAGGATGGAAGATTTTTGGACGCGGAAGGATTCCGTGACGGTTGTTGCCATGGGCAGTTCCCGTACGATGTGTGGCTTTGATGTGGCGGAAATGTCTTCCCGCGGTGCTCTTAACATGGCTTACCCGGGGGCGGATATGTACGACGCCCGCTACATCTTTATCAACTACATCCTTGAACATGCGAAGAACTTGAAGTACCTGGTCATGGAAGTCGCGCCCGATATGTTCTTTAGGACGGCTTCGAGCCATTGGCTGCCTACCTATAACGCCGTTCCGGGAATCGCCTACGACGCCCATCACGGATTCTGGAGGGATGGCGTGCCGGAGGGCTTTATCGAGGCGGTACAGAACGGGCCTACCTTTGCGAACAAGGACCAACTTCTGTATGTCGGCGATTTCATGTATCCCGAGCGCTCGTGGGGTAAGGCTGCCCTGATGGCGGATTCCACTTACTCGATAAATATGACCAAGACTGTGAAACTTAGTTTTGATACTTATGCCGAGATAGTCAATGCCGCCGTGAATGCCGGAATCAAGGTGGTGGGAGTTGTCTACCCGCGGCATCCCGAGTACAGGTTTACGGGATCGTATGGAGCATACGGCCCGATGCGCTCCTATGCGGAAAAGATTATTAACATGGTTTCCGAACTGGATATTGTCTTGTTGGACGAGAACAAGGGCGGCAACCATGACTATACGGACGCGATGGCGTACGATTTCGACCACCTTAGCACCTTGGGCGCCAAACAGTTGACGCGCCGTGTCGATTCCCTGCTGAACACGTTGGAATAGATG
>CADBLC010000025.1 GCA_902795385.1 Fibrobacter succinogenes
GTGAGGCGGATGGAATCGGCCTTGATGCGGATGACCTGGCCTTCCCTGGTCGTGATGATCAAGTCGTAGTCGTCGGCAACGCTGTCGACGAAGACGGCCGGGCCGATCTTGTCGGTAACGTTCAGGTTCTTGACGCCCTTGCTGCCACGCTTGGTGACGCGGTAAGAGCCCGGCTCGCTGCGCTTGCCGTAACCCTTCTCGGTAATCGTAAGCACCTTGTTGCCCGCCTTGAGCCACAGGAGCGAAATCACCTCGTCGCCTTCGGCAAGCTTGATACCGCGAACGCCGTGCGTGCCGCGGCCCATCGGGCGGAAGCAGGTTATCGGGAACGTGACCGCCTGGCCGTTGCGGGTAGCGATCATCAGCAGGTCCTTCGGAATCGGGCGTGCTTCGAGGGATTCATCGCCTTCGGCGGAATCCGCTTCCTCGGCGGCATTCTCGACTTCGGCCGACGAATCTTCGCTTTCGCTTGCGTTCAAGGACTCGTTGTATTCCTCTTCGGTCATGCCCACCAGCTGCACCTTCACGAGTTCGTCGCCCTCGTCGAGGCTGATGGCATTCACACCCGCCTTACGCGGACGGCTAAAGAGCTTGAGATCCATCTTGTTGATGACGCCCTTCTTGGTCACGAACACCAGGCAGAAGTAGCCGCCGAACTTGCGCACGGGCACAATCGCCTGGACCTTTTCGCCTTCGGTGAGGCCGACAAAGTTCACAATCGGGCGGCCCTTGCCGTTGCGGGTGCCTTCGGGCAGGCGGTAGACCTTGGTCCAGTAGGCACGGCCCTTGTTGGTGAACACGAGCAAGAAGCTATGCGTGCTCGCCGTAAAGATCTGGTCCACATCGTCCTCGTCCTTGAGGCCCGCACCGATGATGCCCTTGCCGCCACGGCTCTGGGTCTTGAAGGTGTCGATGGGCAGGCGCTTGATGTAGCCTTCCTTGCTCAGCGTAATCACCTGTTCCTCTTCGGCAATCAGGTCTTCTTCGTCGCTGTCGTCGATGGCTTCGCCGATGGTGGTGCGGCGTTCGTCACCGTACTTCGCCACGACGGCGTCAAGCTTTTCGAGCATGATGGCAATGCGGCGTTCGCGCTTTTCGAGGATGTCCTTCAAGTCGGCGACAGTCGCCACGAGCTCGTTGTATTCGGCTTCCAACTTTTCCAGGTTGAGGCCGGTGAGCTGGGAGAGGCGCATGTCGACGATGGCCTGTGACTGGATTTCGTCGAGGTTGAAGCGCTGTTGCAAGGAGGCCTTCGCGATTTCGGTCGTCTGGCTCTGCTTGATGATCTGCACGACTTCGTCGATGTTCTGGGTCGCTATACGCAGGCCCTCGATGATGTGCAGGCGGGCTTCGGCCTTCTTCAAGTCAAACTGCGTAGCGCGCGTAATCACGTCGAGGCGGTGGTCAATATAGACCTGCAACAGTTCCTTGAGCGTGAGCACCTTGGGCAAGTTGTTGATGAGCGCCAGGTTATAGATGCTGAACGTCGTCTGCAACTGCGTGTACTTGTACAAATTATTCAGGACAACCTCGCCCACTGCATCGCGGCGAAGTTCAATAACGATGCGGATATCGCGGCTGGATTCGTCGCGGATATCGGTAATGCCGTCAATCCTCTTGTCACGAACCAGGTCGGCAATCTTCTTGCAGAGTTCCGCCTTGTTCACCATGTACGGGATTTCGGTCACAATAATGCGCGGCTTGCCCTTCGAATCGGTCTCGATTTCGGTACGGGCGCGCACGCGAACGCGGCCATGGCCCGTGAGGTAGGCTTCACGGATGCCCGCACGGCCACAAACGACGGCGCCTGTCGGGAAGTCCGGGCCCTTGATGTAGTCCATCAGGTTCTCGTCCGGGAGGTCCGGATTTTCGGCCAGGGCATGGATAGCGGCACCCACTTCGCGCAGGTTATGCGGAGCCATGTTGGTCGCCATACCCACCGCGATACCCGACGTACCGTTCACAATCATGTTCGGGAGCGCCGACGGCAAAACGAGCGGTTCTTCGAGCGACTCGTCGTAGTTCGGGCCCATGTCGACGGTATCCTTTTCGAGGTCCTCGAGCATGAGCGCGCCAAGGTTGTTCATCTTGGCTTCGGTGTAACGCATGGCGGCAGGGCTATCGCCGTCAATAGAACCGAAGTTTCCCTGACCGAACACCAGCGGGTAACGCAGCGAGAAGTCTTGCGCCATACGGGCGAGCGTCTCGTAAACGGCGGAGTCGCCATGCGGGTGGTACTTACCGATTACGTCACCCACGATACGCGCAGACTTGACCGTACCCTTGTTCGGAACCACGCCCAGCTTGTGCATACTGTACATCACGCGGCGGTGCACCGGCTTGAAGCCGTCACGCGCATCGGGCAAGGCACGAGCCACAATCACGCTCATCGAGTAGCGGAGGTAGCAATCCTGCATGTCCTGTTCAATCAGGCTCTTGAACTGCGATCCGGGAACCAATTCTTCTGACATTATTTTTCCTCTAATTATCCACCGGCGTTGCCGCCAGCATCTCGTTTATTACTTTCAAACTTTTTTCGTCGGTCTGGTCGATGCGGTGGGGCGTGACCGTCGCATAGCCCTGGCCCAGCAGGTAGTCGTCGCTATCCACGGGCTGCTTGTCCCACAGCTTGTCGCCATCCAGTTGCCACAGCCCCCCTTCGTGGGAGTAGTGGTCCGTAAACATCCCGAGAGCCATCTTGGTTGCCTTGAAACCCTTGAAGGTTTCGGCGGTGGCCTTTGGGAAATTCACGTTCCAGAAAACGCCGGCGGGAATGCATTCGAACAGGCGGCCTTTCACAACGGCCACGGCAAAATCGAGCGCCTGGGGAAGCATATCGCCAGATGTCCCGCGGAGCGAAAGGGCGATGCCGGGAACGCCCCAGAGGGCAGCCTCTCGCGCCCCCGCGACCGTCCCCGAGTAAAGGGACGACACTCCGGAATTCTCGCCCACGTTTATGCCCGAAAAGCACACGTCGAAGGCTTCCGGACCGGCCCCCTCGGTAGAAAGCCCGTGGGATGCATAATGGCCCAAAGCAAACTTTACGCAATCGGCAGGGGTCCCGTCCATCGAAAAAGCCTTATAATCGGCCGAAACGGGGCATTCTTGTACATGAAGTCCGCGACGCACCGTAAAAGCGTGCGAAATGCCGCTCTGCTCCGATTTGGGGGCAAACACGAAAACCTCCCCTAAGGGAGAAAGGGCGCCCGCGAGGGCGAGCATATTCGCGCTTTCTACCCCATCGTCGTTAGAGATGAGGATACGCGGTTTCCGTGCGTCTTGCATGTAATATATAAGATAGTAAAATATGTCAAAAACTAGTCCAAACTGAGGATTAACGAATCCAATTTGGCCGTAAATTTCTGGGCTCCGTCAATACACAGATGGTCATAGTCACCGGCGTTCACGTAATCGTGATTTCCCATTTTATTTTCGTCCATCAAGTAGAAATTATCGTACTTCTGCTGCAGGGAACGAATTTGTTCAATCAGCAGGGCTCCGGCAGAGCGACGCATGCCGTGGCGCCCATAGGCACCCGTGTTTTTGTAATACGGACTTTGCGGGAAAACGACACCGATAACCTTGATTCCCTTGTCACGCGCAGACTCGATAACCTTCTCCATGTGGACTACATTGTAGTCGGCCCCGCCAGTGATATCGCTGTAGGTCGAGTCGTCGAGGATTTCCACATAGCCGCGCCCCTCAGACGCCCAGTCATCCACGCAATCCACCCAGCGCCAGCCCCTCGAAGCCGTATCGATGGCGAGGTCAACGCTCATCTTGGCCGTTTGCGCCATCCAGTCCACAAAGTAATCGTCTATGCCGTCCAGCCAGTAGCCATGATTCTTGTCGTAGTTGAAGCCCCTGGAATTCTGCGTGGCCTGTTCTATAAGCGTAGACGCGTTGAGATATTGCCACATGTCGGGATCAATGCTCAAGACAAGGTATTTCAACTTAGGCATGTGCGCATACAGGTAATTGTTCGTCATAAACTCGTAGCAATCCGCATGGCAACCGAGAATAGCCATGTTGATCGCGAACTTGGTCATCCGTTCCGGAATCATTCCCGCCCACAGGCGCGAAATCCCGAGGCCAGCCACCTCGACGGAATCCCTGTACTGCCACATCAGTCCCATCTTCTGGGCATAAAGCGGGCCCGCATCCCCGTAAAAGCCCAGGCTGTCCAAGTCCCAGTTGACCGCGGTCGACGGGGCCGCCTTCACCCACAGGCAAGGATGCCAGATTTCGTCGCCCGAAACAAGCTCGACCATGGCGGAGGACGCTACGTCCACGGCGACAATCTTCTGGTGCGCCCCGTCGCTGTTCGTCAAGGTGGCCACGAACTTGCCGCTGGAATTCTTAAGCCATTCGGCATGGTCAAAGGTGAAGCCCTCGGGAGCCTCGACATAATTCACGAGCTGGCCCATGCTATCGGCAACAAGGGCGACCTCGTGCGTCACATAGCTGTGCCCCACGAACGACTGCCCCGCGCTCCCGGCAAAATCAAGGAACAAAGTCTGCTTCAGGGAATCCATTCCCAGCGAAACGTTGCAGGCCTGATCGCCACCGTACCAAGTCTCCACGGTCCCGTTCTTGTTGGCCTTCAGTTCCTTGCTTCCGGTCACGGCGAGAGTCCCGTCCAGGGAAACTCCCCCATGGAACGCCCCGTCAAACAACTTCTTGGGAGATCCAAATGCCCCGTTGGAGAACGGCACCTGCCACGTACTTGCGCCGCTCCAGGCTTCCGCCTTGTTGTCTCCCGCATAGGTGACATAGACAATAGCCGTATCGCCGTTTTCGAGAACGCGCCAGCGCGGGATGGCGGCATTCTCCACCTCAAGGCGGACAAGCCCAGAGCCCGAGGCATCGAGATTGCGCACATACACCGACGACTTCCCGGAAACGCCCTCGAACCCGGTACTGAAAGCCACCTTGTTCCCATCCGGAGAAATTTCCGGATGGTAGCTGTCAATGGAATCCTTTATTTCGACCAGGAGGGGATTGCCGTACGAGAAATCGACATAGGAAAGGTTGCCTGAGACATCGTCCCTGAACGCAAGCTTCGCATAGCCCTTCCCCGTCAACTTCCTGACCGCCGAAGAGCCCACCAGCACCTTGATTCCGCCCGAATTGTCACCGCCAGCCCCGTTGGACCAGGAGGCGGAAGGAATAGCGCCAAAGGCCAGGCGGAAGCCGACATAGTCGGATTTCGAAATCGGGGTTACAAAATAGACATCGCCGCGGCTATAGTAATTGAGTCCGGACTCCGCGTTCCTGAAGGAGCCACCCTTGATGACGATTTCCTCCAGATTGGCCGCCTCTTGCCTGCCGATAAAATCGACGTACTCGGAATCGTGCAGCGGCGAGAGCCTGTCGTTCACCCATTCCATCACGTTGCCCGCCATGTCGCAAAGGCCGTACCTGTTGGGCTTTGCAGAACAGACCGCATGCACCTTGTAATTGGAATTGCCGCTATTCCAGCTCCTCGACGCATCCCAGTCGCGAGTGGCCGCATACACCCATTCCGCCTCGGTCGGCAGGCGGTACGCTTCCTTGGCAGGGTCAAAGGCCAGGCCTTCCAAATTGACACAGGAACCCTGGCCGTCGAATTCGGCCTTAGTATAGATGTAGGCCGTATCGTAGGATTGCTTCTTGCTCAGTTCGTTCGCATACAAGATGGCGTCGTAATACGTCACGTTGGTCGCCGGCAGATTCCTGGCGCACGAAAGTCCCATCTCTTCGCATGTCACCTCGTGCTTACCGATATAGAAATCGTAATCGAAAGAAACGGCCATCGCCGGGCGGTCATTCTTGTTCGCATTCTCGTTATTCGTCCCGAGAGTCACGGACTTTCCGGCAGCATCCATCTTTACCAGGCAATTACCCTCCGAAGGGCACATCGTAGGGAGATCCAGGATTTCCCAGCCGTCATAGCTTTGGGAATTGGAACAGCCATTCCACAGCAACATGGAAGAGCTCAATGCAAAAAGGACGAATTTTTTAATATTCATACTTCAACAATATAGTTTTTATCCCCGAATGCTATATTTTAGGCCGATGTATACCGAACCTAAATTCTTGGCCATGAAGGAAACTTCCAAGGCCAAACGCATGGCAGAACTTCTGCGAGTCATCATATTGCAGCTGGGCGACGACGTGCCCCGCGCAAGGCGCGAATTCGAGACCTACGCCGAATGGATGGGCTTACCCGAAAGCGAGCGCACCACGGGCATGAACCAGGCGCAAATGATAGACCTGTACAAGACTTTCCGCACCCGCGCCGGGCTCGGTTTTGAACGAGACGTATACCTGGAGCAGGAACCGGGCGACAGGGAAACGCCGAACGAGGCTTCCCTCCCCTTCGCCGTGCTGGTCCACAACCTGCGCAGCGCCTTCAACGTGGGCTCCATTATCCGCAGCACGGACTGTTTCGGACTCGAAGCGGTCCACCTAAGCGGTTACAGCTGCGGTCCCGACCACGTGACCGTCAAGAGCGCCGCCCGCGGTTGCCAGGAATGGATAGACATCAGACGCTGGGACAGCCCCTTCGAATGCATCAAGTGGCACAAGGAAAACGGCTACGAGATTATCGCGCTTGAAACAGGCGAAGACATCCCGAGTATAAACAAAGTAACGTGGCCCGCAAAGGGGCTCATCATCCTCGGTAACGAGGAACTGGGAATCGCCCCGGAACTCATGGCCGAGACCACGATGAAGGTGACCATCCCCATGGCAGGCCGCAAGGCCAGCATGAACGTGGCCGGAGCATTCGCCATCATGGCCTTCAAGATACGTTCTGCACTGGGCAAAGCCGACTAAAAAGCTATATTTGCGCCCGTATGGAAATTATTGAAGACAAGACCAAGGTAGGTATCGCTTACGTCCTCAAGGAGATATCCGGAAGGATTCTCGAGGAAGTTCCGCCTGCATACCCGTTTGTCTATATCCATGGCTACAACAACATCATCCCGGGCCTAGAAGCGGCACTCCTGGGCCGCAGGCTCGGCGAAAAGTTTTCCGTAGAAATTCCCTGCAAGCTCGGTTACGGAGAATACCGCAACGACCTCGTGATGCAGGTTCCCAAGGAAGAACTGCGCGAAGTCGGCGAACTCTGGCTCGGCATGGAACTCGAGATGTTCCAGGACAACGACATCCGCGAATTCCAGCTGCCCGAAACGCCCGACGAGTTCTGCGACGACCTTAACCTGGACGAAGAGGAAGGCGACGGCATCTACACCGTCAAGGAAATCTACAAGGATACTGTACTTGTGGACGGCAACCATCCCTTTGCCGGCAAGGACCTCATCTTCGAAGTGGAAGTGGTGTCGATAGACGCCCCGAGCTTTACCGAACTCGAATCCGGATTCCCGGACGAAGAAGACAATTTTGACGATGACAATTACGATAGCCGCTACGACGGCGACTACGGCGAGAACGAAAACAGGAGATGGCACTGATGGCATCGATGGATGAACTCAAGAAGGCTGCCGGCGTACGCGCGGCGGACATGATCAAGGACGGAATGACCGTGGGTCTCGGTACGGGCAGCACGGCGGCCCACATGGTGAACCGCCTCGCCGAACGCATCAAGAACGAAGGCCTCTCCGTCGTGGGCGTGAGCACCAGCTGGAGCACGACGCTCCAGTGCAGGAGCCTCGGCATCCCGCTCAAGGAAATGGGCGAAGTCAGCCACCTCGACATGGTCATTGACGGAGCCGACGAGATTGACGACCAGAGGAACCTCATCAAGGGCCGCGGCGCCGCCCACCTGCTCGAAAAGATTGTCGCCTCGATGACGGACAACTACGTGATTATCGCCGATTCCGGCAAGAAGGTGAACAAACTCGGTGAAAAGTTCGCCGTTCCGCTCGAAATCATCCCCGGCGCCATCGCCGTGGTGACCGAGCGCGTGAAAAAGCTGGGCGGTGACCTCAAGGTGCGCATGGGCGCCCCGGGCAAGGACGGTCCGGTCATCAGTGACTGCGGCAACCTCATCGCCGACGCGAAGTTCGGCATCATCGAGAATCCGGACAAACTTGCCCGCGACCTGGAACATATCGTGGGTATCGTGGGTCACGGCCTCTTCGTGGGCATGGCGACGAAGGTCATCCTCGCCGACGCCGAGAAGGGCCTCGTGGAATTCTAGTCCCGAGGCGAGCCCCACGCTAGTCCCGAACAACACGTTTTAGCAAACAGAAAACCTCCGGTCCTAAGACCGGAGGCTTTCAATTTTTTGCGCATTCGCGCGTGTTATCGCGAATTAGGCTTCGTCGTCGGCGAGTTCCGGAGCCTTCTTGATCACGTTGCGGCGGCCGTAGCGGACCTTGGACGGATCGAAGGTGGTTTCGACGGGAGCGACTTCAGCAGGAGCGGCAGCAACAGCCACTGCGGGAGCGGCTTCAGCCACCGGGGCAGCCGGAGTTTCGACCGGGATACGCGGAGCGAGCGGACGGCGGGCTTCGGTATTCACCGGTTCAGCAGCGGCGGCGGGAGCTTCAGCGGCCGGAGCGGCAGCGCGTTCGGCTGCAGGGGCTTCGGCGTTGAATTCACGACGCTGGGGACGACCTTCGCGACGGTCACGGCGGTTGCCGCGGCCTTCACGCTGTTCGTTGCGATCACGGCCCTGACCCTGCTGGGACTGGCCGTTCTTTTCAGCGCGGTTTTCTTTATTCTGACGATCCTTGTTGCGATTGTCCTTGTTGCGGTCCCCGCGCTGAGCCATTTCCTGAGCACCGACGGGGCGGCGGGAATTCGGCTTCAAGTTCATGTCCGGGGTGAGCTTTTTAACAATCGGAGTATGGAGATTGTCGAGAATCTTGTTAACCTTAGATAGGATAACGACGCACAGAATCACTGCGACGAGTGAAAGTGCGATTGCGATGTAGTTTTCCATCTGGGCACCTCATAAGTAAGGGTTAAACCGCAACGGAAGGCTGGAAAAGACCCGCCGAAGGGGCGATTGCCAATGTGTGATGTTAGGGGCCATCTTAATAGCGCTTCTATGGAAGCTTGACGGCCAGGGGGCTCCGGTTCGCGGACAAAGGCCCGAACAGGGAGCAAGGCAGTTTTCGCCGCAGCGACAAACCGCAGGGGGCAATCACGGGCGGAAATTTAACAAATTTTTCTGTCAAAAAAGGCTAATTGAGCGCTTTTTCGACAACTTTTTCCATTTTTTCGGCCATCGCGTCCCAACTCATGGAAAGGGCCCGCTCGCGGGCATTACGTTCGAGCTGGGAGAGGCGGTCCTTGTCATGGAGGACGGCCGCGGCCTTCTCACAGAACCCCTCCGGGTCGTCGTTTTCGTACAGGAGGCCGGTCACCCCGTCCACCACCGAGTCCTTGAGGCCGGCAACGTTGTTGCTCATCGAAATCGTGCCGCAGAGGTTAGCCTCGATGTTGTTGATGCCCCAGCCTTCCTTGAACGAGGGGTTTATAAACAGCGACGACCTGCTCAGGAGGTCACGTTTCTCATCTTCGGAGACGCGGCCGAGGAACTTCACGGAGTCGCGGACGCCGAGCTTGTCCACCAGTTTCTCGAGTTCGGAGCGGTAGTCTCCCCCACCAGCGACTTCGAGCACTATGCCCGGTACCAGTTCGCGGAGGCGCGGCATGGCGTTAATGACAAACTGCGCGTTCTTGTACTTCATGAGGCGCCCCACATAAGAAATCACCGGAGGGTCGGCCTTCTTCTCGGTCGGGTGGAAGTATTCCGTATCGATGCCCGGCTCCACCACCTCAATCCACTTGGCCTTGATACCCATGTCGACAATCTCGTCGGCAGTGCTCTGCGAAATGGCGAGGAAGTTCTCGTTCTTGTAGAAGAGCGCCACCGCACGTTCCATCAGGTACACGTAAAGCGCCATCGGGAAGAACGCCTCGCGGAAAACCGACTTGCGGAAAAAGTGCATCACCATGTGGAGGCGCTTGACCTTCGTGTTGCACGGCGTGAAGAACGGGATCTTGTTCAGGTCTTCCACGATAAGGTCGTATTCCTTCTGGTGCTTGCGGGCGTAACGGTGCGCCGTGTAGTTGAAAAGAAACTTGTTGCCCGTGCGGATTGTGCGCATGCCGTCGACAACTTCTTCGGCGGGGAGGCCCTTCACGCTATGCGAAAGGACGGTCACCTCGTAGTTGCGGGTGTTGATGCGCTTGAAAATCTCGTGAAAGTACAGTTCGGCGCCGCCCGCTTCCGGGTTCTTGATGTCGCGCCAGTTGATGAGCAAAATCTTTTTCTTTTCCACGTTACGACCTAATTTTTATCCGCGTGTAATATACAAAAATATTCCCGCATCATCCTTGAGCAAGCGCGCGCATCCTCGCTACCGCTTCCTTGAACTGCGCTGGTTCCTGCAACAGAGAGACCACCACCCAGCCGTCTTCGTCGAAATCGAAGAAGAAACCGGGCTGCACCAGCACATGCTTTTCGCGGAGCAGACGGAGTGTGAGTTCCTCGTCGTCTTCGCCCAGGCGAACCACCGCATACCAACCGCCGAGAACCTCGGGGCAGTACTTGGACGGGAAGGCTTCGCGGAGTGTCTGCCAGTTTCGCAAAAGGCGTTCGCGGACACGCGCCTCGTAGGCGTCGGACTGCTTGAGGAGCGCGGTGCCGAGAGCCTGTGCCGGGGCGGATACGCTCAAGTAGGCGTCTTCAACGAACTCGAGGGCCGCACGGATAGGTTCGAACTGTTCTCGCGGGGCGTAGAACGCCATCCAGCCGAGTTTGAGTTGAGGTGAGCCCACGGCCTTGCTTAAACCGTTCAGCCAGAAAATCGGGCACTTCGGACCGTCTTCCAGGAGGTTGACGAAGTCGTTTCCGCCAGCATCCCAAAGAGACTCTCGTCCACAGTCATCCCCGCGAAGGCGGGGATCTCTCTTGCCGCCCATCAGGAATTCCCAACTGCGGCGGACCTCCGGCGAAAAGCCGTAATCGCCAAAGACTTCGTCCACCACGAGAATCAAATTATGTTGTTCACAAAAAGAAACAATTTCGTTCCACTCGGTACGCGAAACGCAGTGCCCCGTCGGATTGTGCGGCGAAACGAGCAGCAGGATTTTCGCGCGCTCCGGCGCAGCCAGCAGGCTGTCGGTATCGAGGACGAATCTAAATGAAGTGCCCTTTCGTCTCTCGTCTGTAGCGAGCCTGCGAGCGTTCTCTCGTCTAAGTTTTAAGAAATACGGAGCGCATTCCAGATGCTCCAGCTGCGCAAGCGTATCGAGCAGCGGATACCCCGGCATCGGCGTCAAAATCACGTCGCCTGGGTCGCAGAACGTCTTGAACAAAACAGAGTAGGCTTCGCTCGTACTAGCAGTCAGAATAACCTGACCTGCGGTAAAGTTTCCGCCACGTTCGCGGTAGTACTCCACCACCGCCTCGCGCGCCGATTTCCACCCCGCCGCATCGGGATTCCAGCAACCGAAATCCTTGCGCGTCTCCTCCACCGCTGCATCCAAGTCAATCGGCAATCCCGCCTTCACAGGCGAAGAAACCGTCATGTCGATAAACGAAAGGCCTCCCTCGGCAGCATCCTTTTTTGCGCATGCCTTTACGCGTTCCAGCTCGGCAAAAAACTGAGACGGCGAAAGATCTTTAGGCAAGCGGGAAGAAAGCATG
>CADBLC010000026.1 GCA_902795385.1 Fibrobacter succinogenes
TAATATATAATTTTTTACAAAAGTTTAAGAGACACCGATGAAAAAAGTCATATTTAGCTTACTGTTTTTGGTGAGCTTTGCAGCGGCAAATACTTGTACCGAAGCTGTTTTTAAATACACTAACGGAAGTTTGGAAATTATCACAGACGAAGCCTATCACGACTCGTCGTACTTTTTAGAAAACTACACCCATACGAACGAATGGTCACACAAGCTGTATTACACTAACGGAAAAATCGACAGCTTAGTTATGGACCCGATGGAAGAAGGAGAAGCCATCAGCGTTATTCATTACTATTGGAATTCTGACAAAAAAATCCCTAACAATGGTTCAGCAATCGTCACTTTCCAAGAAACATCAGGCGATACAATCATACTTAATGAAAAATTCTATTCCGACGGCGTTCCTGGAATTTCCTATACGGTAAAGGTAACGGACTCATACTCTTCCACATTGGGTCCCGAATCCAATTCCTTTACAGAACTTTATTTCTCGAACGACACTTTATTCGAGAAACGTATAAATGACTATGGAACAGATAATCCTAGACCAGAGATCCGTTTTACTATTGGCGATTCGACAAACGACTTTAAGTGTTATGAATACGAGATACGTGACGGGAAGGCAGATCTTAACGAAACTATAGAATACGTCAAGACAGACAACGGATTTAAGATTAAATATCTAGACGAATCTTCTGCAGGATATTATTTGCGAGAATTCTTTTTTGTCAATTCTAGCGCCACCACAGCTATCCGCAAGCAGCGTCCGGCGGTAAAGATTTCGCCGAAGGCAAGGTACTTCGATTTGCTTGGTAGGTATAAGTATACTCGATAAAGGAGATGCCCGCTTGCGCGGGCATGACAGATTATAGAATGGGCATTATTGAAATCATCATTATCGCGATTGTAGAGGCGATGGACTGCTTCGCCGTCTCGATTGCCACGGGGCTTTCAAAGAAAGGAATCAAGTACAGCCGAGCCATGCTCCAGGCGGTTAGCTTTGGCATTTTCCAAGGAGGCATGACTCTGCTCGGATATTTCCTCGGGAGTTTTGCTGAACGCTGGTTCAATTCCGTAGGCACGCCCATCGCCTGCACCATCCTTTGCATTCTGGGTGGGCGCATGATTTGGGGTGCCATCCGTGGTGACGCTGGCGAAGAAGAAGGCGAACAGATTGCCGCGAAGAACTTGACCATCGCAAACATCTTGCTGCTTTCAATCGCGACAAGTATTGACGCATTCGCGGTCGGCATTTCGTTTGCATTCTTGAACGCGAACATGGTATTTGCCACCAGCGCCATTGCGCTTGCAAGCTTTATCATGGGCGTTATCGGCTACGAAATCGGCCGGCACGCCGCCAAGCGTTTCAAGACCAAGATTCCAGAGGTTATCGCAGGCATAATCCTGATTGCGATTGGAATTAAAATGTTGCTCTAGATCCTGCTCCTACGAACCTAACTCAACTAAGGCTACAAGTAGCCAAGTTTCGTATATCGACTTCGCTTCGCTACGCTCAGGATGACACTTCCACTTGCTATATTAGCAGGTATGGACCAGAAAGACATTGACCGCACCCGGTATTTCGAGCTAAAGAAGCAACTGGAAGAAGCAAGCCGCCTTTACTACAAGGAAGGCGTCTCCCCCATGAGCGACCAGGATTTCGACTTTGGCCTCAAGGAGATGGAAGCGCTCGAGGCGAAGTACCCGGAACTGCGCGGCAAGGATTCCCTGACGCAGCGGGTCGGCAGTGACTTGACGAACGACTTTGCGAAAGTCGCGCACGCCGTGCCCATGCTCCGCCAACGTGTACAGCGCCGAAGAAATGGCGGAGTTTGTAAGGGCGGCTGAAGAAGGGATTGCGAGCTTAGACGAGAGAGATACTTCCCAGTCGTCAAAAAAATGGATCTGCGAGCGGAAAATCGACGGCGTTTCTCTTTCTATCGTGTACGAGAACGGGCGCTTGAAACAGGCGGCCACCCGCGGCGATGGCGCCCAGGGCGACGACGTGACATTGAACGCTCTCACGATTGCAGACATTCCCGAATATTTCAACGCCAAGAAACTGAAGATTGACCCGTCGGAAATCCCGCAGGGCACTTTCGAAGTGCGCGGCGAAGTCTACATGGAACGCGAGGCCTTCGAACGCCTGAACGAACAGTTCATCTTGGAAGGCAAGAAGATTTTCCAGAACCCGCGCAATACGGTCTCGGGTTCGCTCAAGCTCAAGAGCGTTGCCGAATGCAAGACGCGCCCGATGCGCTTTTTTGCCTACCACATTCCGCAAAGCAACAACAAGACTCACGAAGAGAACCTGCTGCAGCTCAAGAAGCTCGGCTTCCACACGAACGATTACTGGACCGCGGACAACACCGAAGAAATCATGAAGATTTCGGAACAGATTGGCGCAAGCCGCGACAGCCTTCCCTTCGAAATTGACGGCATGGTCGTGAAGCTCAACGACCTCGCCATGCAGCGCGCACTGGGTACCACAAGCAAGAGCCCGCGCTGGGCCATCGCCTACAAGTTCAAGGCAGAACGCGCCTACACGCCGCTGCTTTCCGTAGAATTCCAGGTGGGCCGCACCGGTGCCGTGACGCCCGTGGCGAACCTTGCACCCGTGCGCCTCGCAGGCACCACCGTCAAGCGCGCCACCCTCCACAACTTCGACGAAGTCGCCCGACTCGACCTCCACTTCGGCGACACCGTCGGCGTCGAGAAGGGCGGCGAAATCATCCCGAAGATTACCGACGTCAAGAAAGAACTCCGCCCGGCCGGTGCACTCCCCGTGACCGCCCCTGCAAACTGCCCGGTTTGCGGTGAGCCGCTCGCCCACATCGACGGCGAAGTGATTCTCCGCTGCGAAAACATGCACTGTGCAGCACAGGTGCAATGCCTGTTCGAACATTTCGTGAGCCGCGAGGCCATGAACATCGAGAACCTCGGCCCCGCCCTTATCGCCAGCCTGATTGCCACGGGCAAGATCAAGAGAATTCCGGACCTTTACCGCCTCACCATCGAAGACCTCGAATCGCAGGAACGCATGGCCAAGAAGAGTGCGAAAAACGTATTCGACGCCATCGCCGCATCAAAGGAAAGGAGCCTCGAAAACCTATTGCACGGCCTCGGCATCCGCTTCGTGGGCCGCACCAGCGCTAGGAATCTCGCCAAGCATTTCCGCACGCTCGAAAAAATCCGCACGGCAACCGTCGAAGATTTGCAAAACGTGAGCGACGTGGGTGAACGCATCGGAAAGTCCGTCTACGACTTTTTCCACACCGAACGCTACACGCAAGAAATCGAGGAACTCATCGCTCTCGGCTGCCCCACCGAATTCAAGGGCGTCGTGAAGACGCTATTCCAGGGGCAAACCGCGGTCATCACCGGAACGTTGCCGAGCATGGAACGCGAAGAAGCCCGCAAGCTCATCGAAGAGAATGGCGGCAAGGTATCGGGCTCCGTCAGCAAGAAGACAAGTTGGGTCTTGGCCGGCGAAGCAGCAGGTTCCAAGCTCACGAAGGCAAACGAGCTCGGCATTCCCGTACACGACGAGGCATGGCTTTTGGAGCAGATTGCCGCGGCAGATTCCGGCGACGAAAGTGATAGCGTCGAGAACGGCGAAACAGTCGCGGACACCCCTGCCAGCGACAAACCAGCCAACGCTAACGGCCAATTAAGCTTGTTCTAAGGCGCGGCATTTGCTGGCGCAGCACCAGCAGGCGCAGCGCTTGCAGCCCCCGCATCGGACGCAGGAGCGGGCTCTTGTGCAGGAGCGGGCTTGACCATCTTCACGTCGGGCATGGCGTTCTTGACGCACCTCACGGAGAATGCGGCTCCTTCGAATTCCTCGGCACGGCTCAGTTCATCCCTGCTGTTAATCAAGTTCCAGTAACCAGCGCCGGCATCGTTACCGCCGCTCGCTTCCCAGAAGTAGACGCTTGTCCCGAGTTCCACGAACTCGCCGTCGCTATAACGCGCACCCGCAGGAATCGCATTGAAGCCGGAAGCCTCGCTAATCGGGGCTCCGCCCCTCACCCAGCCCTCGCGCATCTTGAGCGCCGAGGCGACACTTCCCTTCCTCATCTGCGCCACGTCCTGCACCAGCTTGTCCCAGTCCTTCTGCGAAGGCATGTGCCATCCAGTGGGGCAAACGCCCTGATGTTCCACGGTAATCCCGCCTTCCACAGGATTCACGAGGAAGTCCTCGGGCAGTCTCATAGCCACGTGCCACGGGTAGAGCCTTCCGTAACTGCGGCAACGGATATCCTTGTTCTCGTAGCAGAAGCTGCCAGGAACCGCGAAGCGCAAGTTCTCGGCCATCCAGCGCACGCCGCCAATCTCGACCGTCTTGTAGCGGTTCTCGTCGCGGGAATCGTAAAGCGCCGTGCTGTCGTAAATCTCGTCTACGCCGGGCGGGTCCATCAGGCAACGCACCGGGAACGCCGTCGTCTTGCCCAAGCTATCGCGCAAAAGATCGTCGGGAATCCTTCCCGCTCACGGTATCCGAAAGCATCACGCCGTACGGGAACGCGTTGAAGCCGAACCCGTTTTCGCCGGGCATGGAATTCTCCGACTCGGGCCAAACATCGCGCGCCTTAAGGTTCGTACCCACGCCCACCGCGTCGTCAATATCTTTGATGTAGGCGTTCAGCCTGTCAAAATCGTAAATGCTCGGGATATGCCAACCCACGGGGCATACGCCGCGGTGCACGCGCTTCACGGAATCCTGCCCGAGCTTTGTGGCATAGCCTTCCGAAAGCTTCATCGCCGCAGGCCACGTATAGTAACGTCCGTACTTCTGGCAGTTCTCTTCCTTGCGTTCGTAGCAGAAACTGCCCGGCACGTCCACGTCGAGATTCTTGGCCATCCACACCTGGTCGCCAATATGGATTGTCAAGATTTCCTTGTCCTTGACCTTCACGACTTCCGGGACAACCACAGGAGGCGGCGGAGGCGGTTCCTTGATTTCGTACAGCCTGTCTTCTACGCAGCGGACCGAAGCACCTTCGTCCTTGCCGGCCATGAGCTTGTCAAGCGTCCTCATGTCGTACATGAGGCTCCAGTAGTAGGCTCCGCCAGCGTCAATCTCCATCGTCGACCAGAACTGGACACTGCGCCCCAAATCCATAAAGCCGCTATACGGGTTCTTAAGGCCTGCAGGGAGCGCGTTGAAGCCGAACTCGTCCGACCCAGCCGGTACGCGGAGTTCACGTTCCCACAGTTCCGACGACTTCAGGCTCACGCCAACGCCGTCGCTACGCCCCATTTTGCCCACATAGTACTTCAGCTTGAACCAGTCCTTGTTGGTCGGGACATGCCAGCCCTTGGGGCAAATATCGTGGTACTTGCCCTTCACCTTGCTAAAATCGAACTTCGTGATGGAATGGGTATTGTAGTAGTCGACCATCCTCATGGCCATGGCCCAGTCGTAAAGCCTACCATACCGCGAGCAATTGTCGTCGCGGTTCTCGTAGCACCAGCTACCCTTCATGTTAAAGCGCAGGTTCTCGGCGAACCAGCGTTGGGCGCCAATCTGCACCGTCTTGTAGACCCTGTTGTCACGAGGATCCTTGAAATCGGGCATCTGATCGATGGCGAAGGATTCCAGCGCCATCCACAACAAAATAATGAGTCCAGTCTTTTTCACCCCAATAAAATATATCTTTTTACAAAAAAAAGGAACCCACGTTGTCGTGAGTTCCTTTTTTTATACCCCCAAGCGGACTCGAACCGCTGTTGCGGGAATGAGAATCCCGAGTCCTGGGCCACTAGACGATAGGGGCATTTTGCGTCGTCCCCGAAAGGACAGCGCAAATATAGTAAAAAATTAGTCCTTGTAGAAGAGGTCCAGATTATTTTCTACAGGAGTGCCCCTTTCGATGTTGCCGATAAAGTCATTGAAGACAGTCATCGAAGCGAAGCGGCTCGTGTTGGCAAGATCGTCCTTGACAGCCGAAGCGACAGCATCTTCTTCAGGAGCCTTCTTCGCATTGACCTTCACCATCACGGCACCCTGTTCCGTCTCGACGACGGGGCCCCATTCACCGACCTTCTGGCCGTTCATGACCTTGGCGACGTTCGGGTTAGAGTAGCCGAAGCCCGGGATGAATCCATCCACGGAGGCGCTCTTGGTTTCGATGGTCACCTTGTCGATAGCGGCAGCGGCCACGGCGGCGGAGTCTTCCGGATTGGCCGGGACGTAGGCCTTCACCTTGGCGGCGACGGAGTTCAGGTAGTTGCCAGCAGCGTTCGCAGCCTTCTTGGAGGCGAGATTCTTCTTGATGGAATCGTAGTAGAGGCTGATTTCACGGTCACCGGCCTTCACGTCACCCACCTTGGTACCGACGAACACCCACTTGTTGTTCTTGAGCACCGGAGTAGCGGCACCGTATTCTTCGGGGAGGTTCTCGTTCGGCCAGGCGAACGAAGCAAGACCCTTGAGGTAACCGAGGGCAGCAATGTTGTCGTTGCGGCCAATCCATTCGGATTCCTTGACTTCGAGGTTGCGTTCCTTGGCGGCGACATCGAAAGCCTTGCCGTTGTCAACGTCGGAGCGAATGCCGGCGAGGATGTTCTCGAGGCTGTCCACCGTCTCGGAGGAAGCGTTCACGACAAGGAGGATGTGGCCGACCTTGGCAGTCACAGCACCGGTAGAATCGGTCGTCTTGCCGTAGCTCTTGATGATGTGGTAGCCGAAGCGGGACTTGACCGGTTCGGAGATGGCACCGGAATCGAGAGCGAGAGCAGCCTTTTCGAATTCAGGAACGTACACGCCCGTACCGGCAGGCTGTTCCAGGAGACCGCCGTTTTCGGCGCTGCCCGGATCTTCGGAAGAAATGCGGGCCATGTCTTCGAAGTTTGCCGTAGAAGACGTATCGGAAAGCTGGTAGAAGAGAGTCATCGCGTATTCACGGATGCGGGCGTCGTCACCTTCGGTAGCTTCGACCGGGAGAACGACGTACTGGAACTTGGCCATGTCCTTCTCGACAAAGAAGCTGTCCTGGTGGGCGTTGAAGTAGCCCTTGACCATCGCATCGTCAATGGCGTCGTCGGCCACGGCGAAGTCGGAAGCGGACACGTAGGCGATATCAAAGTCGAAATCGGTGAGGCGGCGTTCCACGTTCCACTTGGCTTCGAGGGAAGTCGGGTGGACAGAAGCAGCGACGAGGGCCTGGAGCTGACGGGCCGGAATCTGGCTAGACTTGAGTTCTTCTTCGAGGTTGAGCATCATGGTCCAGCGGAAGGCTTCGGGCGTTTCGAGCCAGGCGTCGTATTCGGCCTTGTTGAAGGTAGTATCGACAAGGAACTTCGGGAGGCTCGCGATGTAGGCCTGGCTGCGCTGCATCAGGTCTTCCTGGGAAGTGGCCTGCTGCTGGATGGCGTAGAGGCGAGCCTGGGCTTCTTGCACGAGGCGGCCGCGGACGACATCGGGATTGCGCTTGAACTCGTTCTTGAGTTCGGCAACCGAGGTTGCCAGTCCGGCCTTCTCGAACTGCTCGTTCATGAGCAGCTGGCGAACGAAGCTCTTGAAAATTTCGGAACGGAGCTGAGTGTACTGCTCGTCTTCAAGGTGCTGGCCCTTGTACTGGTTCTGCACGACCATCTTGACGCGGGAATCAAATTCGGCGTAAGAAATCTTGCGGTCGTTCACGACACCCATCGGGTAGCTCTGGGCAGTCTTCGGTACACGGTCCATTGCCAAGAGGCCCACGACAATGCCTGCCGCGAAAATGACGATAACCCACTTAGCTTTTTCATTAATCCACGTTAACATAGAGATGGCTCCATTAAAATAGTCGGGTCAAAGGTAGTAAAAAATATGTACCCTGAATTAAAATTTCGCAAAATATAGCCGTAGAGGCCTATTTTTTCTATTTATTGTATATCGCCCAAGGCGAATTACGCATAAAAATTATCGGAGTTTCAAAATGTACGACATCCTGGTTCTCGGCGCCGGCATTTCCGGATTGAGCGCGGCACTGCACGCGGCGGAGAAAGGCCTTTCCGTAGTCATCCTCACCAAGGGAGCCAAGCCCGACGGATCATCCAACTACGCCCAGGGCGGCATTGCCACCGTTACCGAAAAGACAGACAAGTTCGAATTCCATATTGCCGACACTCTCGAAGCGGGAGCCGGGCTTTGCAAAAAAGAACCGGTCCGAATCCTTACCAAGAGCGGCCCCTCCACCATCAAGCAGCTCGTGAAGTGGGGCGTCCAGTTCACCCCCTCGCCCGTTGACCACTCGCAATTCGACCTGCACCTCGAAGGCGGCCACAGCCACCACCGCATTCTGCACGCGGCCGACCTCACCGGCAAAGAGATTATGAGGGCGCTCCTTTGCGAGCTTCACAAACAAAAGAACATCGACTACCTCGAGAACTGCTACATCAAGGACCTCATCGTGGAAGGCACCGGCAAGGCCAAGCGCTGCGTAGGCGCCAAGATTATCCACCAGAAGTCCGGAGACGTCGAAAGCATCTTCGCGAAGGCCACCATCCTTTCTACGGGCGGCGCCGGACGCATCTGGCAGTACACGGTGTGCCCGCCCGACAGCTGCGGTGACGGCATGGCGATTGCGGCCCGCGCAGGCGCTGCACTGCAAGACATCGAGTTCATGCAGTTCCACCCCACAAGCCTTTACGCCCCGCAACTCAAGAAGCCCTTCCTCATCTCCGAAGCCGTGCGCGGCTTTGGCGGCATTCTCAAGAACTACAAGGGCGAAGAATTCATGAACCAGGTCCACCCGCTCCATTCGCTCGCGCCCCGCGACATCGTGGCACGCGCCATCCACAGCGAAATGCAGCGCCTGGGCAAGCCGAACATGTTCATCGACCTCTCGGGCCGCACGCCCAAAGACATCAAGAGCCACTTCCCGAACATCTACGCCAAGTGTCTCGACGCCGGCATCGACATCACCAAGGAATGGATCCCCGTGGTGCCCGCGGCACATTACATGTGCGGAGGCGTACTGGTCGACACATGGTCCCGCACCGAAATCAAGGGCCTGTACGCCTGCGGCGAAGTCGCCGCGACGGGCGTCCACGGGGCGAACCGTCTTGCCTCCAACTCGCTCCTCGAAAGCGTCGTGTTCGCACTGCGTGCCGTCGAGGACATCACCACGAGCGGAATCTTGAAGACTAAGCTGAACGCCAAAAAGCCGAGCAAAAAAGAACGCGTCTCGTTCACCAAAGCCGCCTACTGGAAAAAACGCAAAAAGGCCCTGCAAGACATGATGTGGACTTACTGCGGCATTGTCCGCACCACCGCCGGCCTGAACCAGGGCCTCAAGGTCATCGAAGGGTTCGAGTCCGACGTTGCCGCCGCCATCAAGAACAAGGAAACGGAGAACCTCCACTTCATCGAGTTCCAGAACGCGCTGCAGGTTTCCAAGATGATCCTGCTTGCAGCCCTGCGCCGCAAGGAATCGCGCGGTCTCCACTACATCCTGGACTACCCGAATCTCGACCCCAAGACAAAGCACCACACGATTTATCTGGAGTAATTAGTGGCCGACAAAAAGCAAACGAAAGATTCCCTGCCCAAAAAGATTGGCGTATACAAGCCGACGCAATTCCTCGGCCACGGCGCCATGGGTAACGTCTACCTCTGCCACGACGAATCGCTCAACCGCATGGTCGTCGTGAAGCAGATGGTCCCCTCGCTGTACGACCAGGGTTCCTTCGTCGAAAGGTTCGAGCGCGAAGCGAAGATTCTCGCGAAGCTCAACCATCCAGTCATCGTCCACCCCTACGCCCTGTGGCAAGAGACCAACGGCCAGTATTCGCTCGCCATGGAGTTCGTCTACGGCAAAAGCCTGCGCCTGCTCCTGGACAAGTGCCCGCGTCCGCCGCTCTGGGTCGTCATGGAATTCCTGTTCCAGATTTCGTCGGGCCTTGCGGAAGCGCACCGCTACGGCGTAACGCACCGCGACGTGAAACCCGCGAACATCATGCTCGACAAAGACGGCCGCGTTAGGCTCTTGGACTTCGGTGTCGCGCACGACGACAGGGACCAGGAACTCACCGAAGATTTCGCACAGCTCGGCACGGCCTCGTACATGAGCCCCGAGCAGGTCCGCGACTCCAAGAACATCACTCCCGCCTCCGACGTTTACAGCATCGGCATCATCGCCTGCGAAATGCTCCTCGGCGAGAATCCGTTCCGCGGCGAAAGCCTCGCCGAGACGTTCAACAACATCCAGAAAAAGAAGATTTCGGCCAAGGCCTTCGACACCTCCATTCCCAAGGAAATCGTAAACTTCCTTTTAGGTTTGCTGCGCAAGGACCCGCGCAAGCGCCCCATGGCAAACGATATCGCGGAATTCTTCTCGAAAATGATGCACCGCTATCCCAGGGACCTGCGCCCCTACATCGTGGAATGGGCCAACGCCGCCCTGAACGGGACCGAGTCTTCCATAGAGCCTGTCCCCTACCGCGACAAGAAAAAGCTATCTTTTAAGGCAGGACTTATTGTCGGAGCCATCGTCACTTTGGCCATATCCATAGCAGTCCATTATATTTAAAATGAAAAAGAATGATGAAGGTGTATTAGGATGACATGGATTGATATCGTCTGTCTCGCTTGTATCGTCTTATTCACTCTGCTCGGCTTGTGGAAAGGGATGCTCAAGAGCATCTTCAGGCTGTGCGCCTGGGCGGGCGGCATTTTCGGTGCCTACGTCGCCCAAGGACTCCTCGCCAACACCATCGCCACGAACCTCGAACTGAGCCCGTTCTCGGTGAGGCTCGTCTGCATCTGCATCGGGTTCCTGGTGCCGTTCCTCGCGTTCCTGTTCATGGGACGTCTCGCGAACAAGGCTGTCGCGGGTACCGCCGTGAGCAAGCTCAACCGCGGTCTCGGGGCATTCCTCGGCGCCATCAAGGCCTACGTCGTTTGCTTCGTATTCCTGAGCATCCTGCACATCCTTCCTGTCACGGGCTCGTTCAAGGACTCCCGCGACAATTCCGGCTCTTATTCACTGTACAAGTGGAATCTCGAAGTCATGGGATTCTCTTCCGAAGAAGTTGACCTTGTCGGGATGGCCGAGAAAAAGGCTACCGAACTGAGCAAGGAAATTACGGACAAGGCCGTTGAAAAGGCCAAGGAAGAAGCGACCCAGGCCGCCGAAGCCATCAAGGATTCTATTGACAAGGCCGCCAAGGCCGCAGCGGACAGCGCCACGGAAGCCACGAAGAAAGCCCTCAAGAAGGCTCGCAAAAAGGCAAAGCGCGTCGTTGACGAAGAAGGCGACGAAATCGAGTACGAGAACGAGCGCGATATTCCGATAGACGAATAAACGCGAAACTCAAGAATTTGCAAGCCGCTTGGCACAAGCCCGGGCGGCTTCTTTTATTTCTTCTTCGCCATCAACGTGGCGGCCACGCATCACGAACTTTCCGTTGCAAATAACCGAATCAATGCAGTTGCTGTCGGCAGCGTACACCCAGTTGCTCACCAGGTCGTGGCAGGGAGTCATGCGTTCGTCGTCCAGGCGCACCAGCAAGCAGTCGGCAAGCGCCCCCTCGCGGATTTCGCCAGCGTCGGCAATCCCGTAGGCGCGCGCGGTGTTCACGGTCGCCATGTCCAGCACCTCGCGCGCAGGGAGCGTTTCCGCACCGCCCTGCACCTTGGCGAGCAGGGCCGCAAGTTTCATTTCTTCGTGCATGTCCAGGTTGTTATTCGAAGAAGCCCCATCGGTACCCATCGCCACCTTCGCGCCGGCATTCAACAGGCGGTCGATAGGAGGAATCCCGCTGGCCAGTTTCAAGTTCGAGCACGGGTTCAACACGGCGGTAGTACCAGAATCCACAAGGGCCTTCAAATCGCTATCCGAAAGATGCACGCAATGCGCCGCGGCAAGATTTTCATCGAGCATTCCGGCACGGTCCAAAAGGCGCACCGGGCTGCACCCGTACTGCTTTTCGCAGTCCTTCAGTTCCTGCAGAGTCTCGGACAAGTGAATATGGACGCCATAGCCTTCGGCACGCGCAAATTCCGCACAGCGCTTCAGCATGTTCTCGCCCACCGTGTACACGGAATGCGGAGCCACGGCAAGGCGCACGCGCTCCGACTCGCCCGTATGGGCGGCCAGGAATTCAAAATTCTTCTCGATGGCTTCCGGCGACATGAGCGATTCGGCAAACGTCACGCCCACCGAGGCGCGGATTCCCATCTCCTCCACCACCTTGATGGTCCTTTCGCGGTGCCAGTACATGTCCGCAAAGAACACCGTCCCGGACTTGATCATCTCCAGCACGGCAAGGCGGCACGCAATCTCGATATCGTCACCGCAAAGCTTCGCCTCGAACGGCCAGATGTATTCTTGCAGCCACTTCTGGAGCGGCATATCGTCGGCATACCCGCGCAACAGCGTCATGGCGGCATGCGTGTGCCCGTTGTAGAATGCAGGCAGAACGGCAAAGCGGCTGCAGTCCACCACCTCGGCGCCATCCAAGTCTTGCGGGGCAAGGCTTTCGCAAATGCGGACAAAGCGGTTGCCCTCTATCAGGATGTCCTTTTGCCGGATCTCGGCGTTTTTTCCCTGCAATGTTACCGATTTTAGCGCAATTTTAGCCATCTTCGTCCGTTTTATAAAAAAATTCAGGTAAAATACGTTTTTTTGATATATAATATAAGTATGAATTTCGATCGACTAGAGACCTTACCCATCTCCAGGAACGAATTTTCGCAGCTGGAGCTTTTCAAGAACGTCCAATTCGAGAAACTGGCCGGCTTCTTGCTCCGTTGCTCGGTCAAGTCGTTCGAAAAAGGCGACAAGTTGCTCGATCCCGAAAGCACCAAGCGAGCCGTATACATCATTATCGAAGGCTCCATCGAAGTGCTCATGAAATCCGAGAGCGGCGGAAGTTTCACCCAGACCATTACGCGGGGCCACTGCGTCGGCGAAATGTCCATCTTCGACAGTTACCCGCCCAGCGCGACCATCACTGCGAAGGAGACGTGCCGTGTCCTTGTAATCCCGGCCGACACGACGCTCGCCATGCTCCGCGCCTCGCACGAACTCTGCCTCAACTTTCTGCAAATGCTGAGCCACAGGCTGCGTACCGACAACAGGATTGTCTGCGACGAGCAATACCATATCCGCTGCATCGAGGAGAACGCGAAAATCGACCCGATGACCGGGCTGCACAACCGCCGATGGCTCGAAGAGATGTACACGCGCGAAATGAACCGCAGCAACCGCGGGAACTTCAAGCTGACCGCCTTCATGATCGACATCGACCATTTCAAGCAGGTCAACGACACCTACGGGCACCTCGCGGGCGACAGGATTCTAATCGCCGTCGCACAGTCACTTGTCCGCAGCCTGCGCCCTTCCGACATGCCCGTGCGCTTCGGCGGCGAGGAATTCTCGGTATTCCTCCCGGGAACAACCGAAGAGAACGCTAAAGTCATCGCGGAACGCATCCGCAGGAACGTGGAGAACATGAGCATCACGCTCCACGACGAGAGCATCATCCAGGTGACCGTGAGCATCGGGTTCGCGGAGCGCATCGAGAACGATACCGTCGCATCGCTTATCGACCGCGCGGACAAGGCGCTCTATCACGCCAAGGAAAACGGCCGGAACAGAATCTGCCGGCTGAATTCCAACGACGAATTTTCACTGATGTAGAGTTTAATTCGCGGAATTTTATCGATTTTCCAGCAGTTTCTGAACGGACTGCGCGTAGGCCTGCAAACTCGGGTCGCGGGCACCCATCAACAAGATGGTGTCGCCGGGCTGGGCGCATTCCACCATCTTTTTCGCGCACTCGTCGCGATTCTCGATGTAGATGGCCTCGCAACCCTTCAGCAACAGGTCGTCGGCAAGGTCGCCAGCGCTAATGTCGCGCGTGACGGTTCCGCCCGCATAGTAAATCTCGCTGAAGAACATCATGTCGTTGTCGCGGTCATCGTCAAAATCCTTCGGGCGAAGCGTTTTCGCGATGAATTCCACGAGGTCATTGCGCAAAAAGCGCGTGGGTCCAAAGCCGTGCGGCTGGAACCAGGCAATCACGCGGCCCTCGGTAAAGTCCTGCGCGCTTTTGATGCTTGCCGCAATCTTTGCGGGGTTATGAGCGAAGTCATCCACGAGAGTAACGCCGTTGAACGTCCCCAGAATCTGGTGACGACGGAATACGCCCGGGAAGGAGGCCAGCGCGTCGGCACACGTATGGAGCGACACGCCCACAAAGAGCGCCGCCGTAGTCGCCGCAAGGGCATTTTCCATGTTGTGTTTGCCCGGAAGCGGCACCTCGAAATTCACGAGTTCCGCCTTGTGGCGCACGCGGAACTTGATATGCGTACCGGCGGTCTTGAAGTCCGTGCCCTGCACGCCCACATAGTTCTCGAAACCGAAATCGAATTCGCGGCCCGCGCTGAACTTCTTTGCCAGCGGGTGCGCGTCGTTCACAATGAGGATCTTGCCGTTGTCCAGAATGTTGTGGCTGAACTTGAGGAAGATTTCCTGCAGTTCGCTCATTTCCTTGTGGTCCTTGTCCACATTGAGGATGAGGCCGATTTCCGGTTCGTAGCGCACGAGCGTTCCATCGCTTTCGTCGGCTTCCACAACGAGCCACTCGCCCTTGCCACTAACGGCGTTACCGATCTTGCCCTGCTTCTGCAGGTTCACGAGGCCAGCGCCCGTCATCACGGAAGGCTGCAATCCCGCGTATTCCAGGATGTGGTAAATCATCGCGGTCACGGTCGACTTTCCGCTCGTACCGCTCACGGCAATCGTGCGGGCTTCTTTAGAAATCTTCGCGAGCATCTCGCTACGGTGCATCACCGGGACGCCGAGTTCCTTCGCACGCTTCAAATCGGGGTTCGTGTCCTCGATGGCGGTACTCACCACCACGGCGGTCAAGCCCGCGACAACGCCCGAGCCGTCCTGCGCAAAGCACTTGATTCCGCAATCTTCGAGCTGACCCATCACGAGCGGCTTTTCGCACTTGCCCGCAAGGAATTCACCGAACTGACGGTCGGACCCGCTCACCGCAACGCCCTTGCCCGCCAAGTACTGCGCAATGGCACTCATGCCCACGCCAGCAACACCGATAAAGAAGTATGAATTAGTCATTGGCAAACTCTTTCGTCTCTCGTCTGTAGCCACGCAGTGGCGTTCTCTCGTCTAATCTAGCAAATCCGGGTCGATGGTCGGCTCGTAACCGGGTTCCACGAAGTCCTCGGGAGCAATCCCGCGCTTGCGCGCCGCCTTCAACTGCTTAATGAGCTTGCGTTCGGCAGCCTTCGCCTTGCGCTGCGCGGCCGTCGCCGCCTTCTCGGCATGGCGCTGGGCACGAGTCTTGCGTTCCTTCAGTTCCGGGAACACGCATTCATCGAACCTGTCGAGCGCGCCCTCGTCCATTTCCTCTTCAAAGCCTTCGTCAAAGCGGATATCCGCATCAAAGTCATGGAAGCCCTCTTCTTCGTCGAACACCGGGGCATCCGCCGGGCATTCCTTCTTCAAAAGCTTGAGCACCTTCGCGAAGGGTTCTTCCATCGGCACCTTGAACTTCATCTTCTTGCCCGTGCGCGGGTGGATGAGCTCGATTTTCACGGCCTGCAACAACTGGGCCGGCGCCAGTTCCAACATCTTCGCTGCGACTTCCTTCATCAAGGGCGGAACGCGGTTCAAGCTCTCTTCGCGGCCATCGTACAGCGGGTCGCCCACCACCGGGTGGCCCGTATAGCGGGTATGCACGCGAATCTGGTGCGTACGTCCCGATTCCAGCTGCAGTTCGAGCAAAGTAGCGATTGCAAAGAATTCCTTCGCCACG
>CADBLC010000027.1 GCA_902795385.1 Fibrobacter succinogenes
AGCAGGGAGGCGCCGTCCAAAAGGACCTGTACACCGAAGGACTTGGAAACGTTCTGGATTTGAATCACGGGAGCAAATTTAGAAAAAGGTGGAAGCCGGTATCCGCTGAATATGTTATATTGGACGTGCTTATGAAAAAAATTGGACTTTTAGCGTTTGCCGTTTCGCTTGCGTTCGTACAGAACTTGCAGGCCGAAGAACTGGACCCCTTCCTGGGTTCGCCCTTTTTTGTAAAAGCCTTTGATGCGGGCGATAGTGCGCAGTACCATGCGACTCTCGTGCATTATGCCGATGTGAAGGCCGATAGCGCTGTTGACGATTCTCTCGACAGCCTGCAGGCGCCTGTCGCGCGGAAGGCGGCCGTGCTTTACATCCACGGATTCAACGATTACTTTTTCCAGCGCGACCTGGCGCAAAAAATGGATTCCGCGGGCTACGCGTTCTACGCCATTGACCTGCACAAGTACGGACGTTCGTACCGCGAGGGCGAAACCATCGGCGAACTCCGCGATATCTCGGAGTACTACGCCGAACTCGATTCCGCGATTGCTTTTATCCGCCGTGCCGAAGGCGATTCCACAAAGCTCGTGTTGCTCGGGCATAGCACCGGTGGCCTCATCGCATGCCTTTACGCTGCCGACCGTGAAAACGGCGCCGGTATTGCGGCTATAGTGCTGAACAGCCCGTTCCTGGAAATGAACTACCCGTGGCCTGTGCGTCGCTTGGCTGTCCCCGTGCTCTCGGTGGTGGGCGCTATATTCCCGGGGCTGGGAATTCCGCGTGGCCATAACGAGAACTACGACAAGAGCCTCTTGAAAACCGATTACGGCGAGTGGGAATACAACACCGAGCTGAAGGTCCGCGGCAGCCTCCCGATAGATTTTGGCTGGCTCCATGCGATTCATGCGGGGCACGCCCGCCTCCAGGAAGGCCTGCGCCTTGTGCCGCCCGTACTGGTGATGCATAGCGGCTGCAGTTTCCGCGACGACGACTGGAGCGAGGAATACACGCGCTGCGACGGCGTGTTGAATGTGGAACATATCCGCGAATACGGCCGTAACCTTGGCCCGAGCGTACAGCTCGAGGAAATCGAGGGCGGTCTGCACGACCTCTTCCTTTCGCATAAACCGGCCCGCGACAACGCTTACGCCGCGATGTTCCGCTTCCTAGAAAGCAGACTTTAATTTTTAGACGTACTAAAAAAAATCGCCGCGGCTCTTGCCCGGCGATTTGCGTTACAGCTCGATTCCCGTGTCGCGCTCGATGACCGTCTCGCAGGCCGCCTTGAACGTCTCGGGAGTCGCGACGATGGTGACGGAATGCTTGGCGCGCGTGATGCCGGTGTAGAGGATTTGGCGGTTGAGAAGCGGATGCTCGGGCCTTGTCGGTATAAACATCAGGATATGGTCGTATTCAGAACCTTGCGCCTTGTGGATGGTAATTGCAAATGCAGTTTCGAGTACATTGGGTGCGAACTGGTATTCTGGGAAAAAAACGAATCCTTTGTTGCTTTTGAACAAGATGAATGTTTCTCCATTCCTTTGGGTAAAGAGAATTCCCGTGTCGCCGTTGTAAAGCTTGAAACTGCTCTGGTTGCGGTTGAGCATTATGATTTTGCTGATGGGCGCTCCATTCGCCTTTGAAAGCAGGAGGCGTTCTATCGAATCGTTGATGCTTTGAACGCCCGCAGGTCCCGAACGTTCTGCGGAGAGAATGCGGGCCCTGGTGCAGAAGTTCCATACACGCTCTAGCAATTCATCTTGGTTGGGCTTGTTGGGTACGACCTGTGCGGCAAGCTCCACGAAGGTGTCAAGATATTCACTTGCCCATTTTTCGAGGGTTCCCTGTAGCTGGGGGGATTTTTCCCGTGTGTCCAGGTTCAGCAATTGCACTTCGCTGTGCATTTTCCATTCACTTGGCGAAACAAAAGTGCAAGGATTTTTGCTGAAATCAAGTTTGGCCAGGCGCCCGATGGCCGAGTTCTCGTTGAAACGCCTTGAAACAGTGAGCTTGACGGTGGAATCGGCCTTGGATTCAAGAAGTTCGCCGAGCACCGCGCCCGCATCAACGGAGGGCAGCTGGTACGCATCACCTAGGAGGAAAAGTCGTGCGCTATGCGGTAGTGCTTGCAAGAAGTTCGCAAAAAGCGTCAAGTCAATCATGCTTGATTCATCGATAACGAAAACGGAATTTTCCGGGAAGTGATTTTCTGAATTATAGATGAACTTGTTGTCGTCGGGCTTGTAACCTAGCAGCCTATGGAGCGTATAGGACTCTGCGTTCACCATTTTGTTGTAAATGACGAGGTTCGTTTTGAACTCGTCGTCGCCAATCAGGCTCACGGACTGTTCAATGCTTTCCTTCATGCGGTCGGCTGCCTTACCGCTGGGAGCCGCAAGGTAGAGAGGCGCCTGCAGGTGCATTTCGGAATTCAGGTAGAGTTCGCGGAGTAAGAAGAAGGTGACCGTCGTCTTGCCGGTGCCGGGTCCGCCCGTGACAATCAGATTTTCTTGCTTGCCACGGATTACGGCAAGTGCCTGTTCTTTTTCCAGCGTGATTCCGCCCCCTTGCGGGCCACGCGTGATAGATTCGATGGTCCGGATGCATTGCGGGATTTCGGATTCGTTGCAAGAAAGATGATTGAAAAATTCCTTGACTTTGTCTTCTACGATGACTTTCGCGAAATAGTATTTGGAAGGGTACAGGAACCCGTTCTGCAGTATGAATGGTTTCTGGTAGAAAGAATTGGCGTCCGGTGTGCTGTCAATAATATTCTCGTAGGCGCCCTGCTTGATAGATGATGCCCCGTTCACGATGGATTCCGAGAACTGGTCGAAATCTGCAATGCCCAGGTTATGTATATTCCTGCTGATTGCCTTACGCAATGGGGCTTCTTCGACGGAAATTCGCGTGTCTCCGTCGCTCTGTTTTGCAAGCAACAGGGCAAACAGGTTTAGCGCATCTTGGTTCAAATTCTTCTGGATGCCGGTCAAGAATTTTAATAACCGAGCCTGTAGCGAAGATATTCCGCCGTATTCAAGCAATGTGTTGATGAACGTATCACGCATCAGGCGATAATCTCCTTGTAAAGGTTTTCCAGTTCTTCGAAGGAGCCGAATGTACTTGCCACTATGCCGCTATTTTCGTTTGCGCGGCACCCCCTGAAGAACACGTAGTAGATGCCGCCAAAATAGTTGTTGAAAATTTCTTGCTCGCTCATTTGCGGGTAGAACGATTTTAGCCAACGGATTAGCACGTAGGAGTAGAGTACCTGTTGTACGTTGTAACGCCGCAGGAGCATCTGGTTTTTCATGGCGGGCTCATCGTATATATCTATATAGTCCGATTTCCAGTCCAGAATGCAGTAGCGCCCGTTCCGCTTGAACAGAAGGTCCATGAAACCTTTGCAGTACAGGTTTATCACTTCCTTTTCGCGTTCAGATTTTAGATCCATGAAGAAGAGCATTTCGCTCCGGCGCGAATCGTTTGCGATTTCATTTAGGCTAAAGGCTTCCTCAGTTTTTGTATTGCCTTCGATAACGGTGAGGCTTGCGTTGAGCGTGTTCCAGACAAATGCGATGGTCGTATCTAGCCATTCGGGGTGGGAATCGATATCCAGCGATTCGTGCAGGAACGAGGAGACTATCAGTTCCTTGAATGCAGAGTCCTGTTTTAGCGTTTGCAGGTCTGCCTGGCCAACCTTTTGGAAGTCGACGAGTTCAAAAATCTTGTGCAGTGCGTTACCGAGTTCTGCGCCGCGCGGGTATGTGCTTGTATCCTTTGCGGTACGCACGGCGCCATCGCCCTCGTCTTTTTGCAGGCGGCCTTCATCTGTTTCCTGTTCCTGCCTGCCGTGTGCAATTTGCGAGTACGACGTGGAATGCGGGAAGCGCCCCCAGACCTTCCAGGCGGCCATCTTTTCGGCTAGCTTTTGGGCGTCAATCAATCCCGTATCTTTTTTGCCGTCGTTCATGCCGTCTAGAATTTGGGCGATTCGCGCCTTTATATTCTCGACGGGCTTTTCAACAAGGCGTTCGTAATACAGTTCCTGGTTTGTACTGTTCTGGCAAAAATCGTCCATGGTGTAGGAAAGCCAGGTCATCTCTTTCTTGCGCTCTTGCAGTTTGCCGTCGGCCCTCTTTTTCATCTTTGCAAAGCGTGGCATGATAAGCATGTGCGTCGCGCGTGTAAATGCGACATAGAACAGGCGGCGCCATTCTTCTTCCGATTCGTGCTTCGAAAGTTCCTTCGCGTTGTCATCGAAGCTCAAACTTCTCCTGGAATCCGTTTCGGAATGTACCAGGTAGGGCCCCGAAGAACCCGCATGCCCGCGTTCGCCCGCTACGGAAATCACAATCGGGTACTCAAGCCCCTTTGACGCATGGATAGTCATGGTCTGGATGACGTCGAGGTCGGTCCCCTTGGCGACAATGCTGGAATCCTTCAGCGCGTCTTCGGAATTTGTTATAAGGGCGTCCAGATGGCGGACCAGTTCTTCGAGCGAGCAGTTGGTCGTGTAGAGGTATTCGACGGCGTAATCCCCGATTTGGCGGATCTTGTTTAGGCTTTGGAGATTTTCCGGCTGGTAGAGTTCACCCATGTTCGGGGATTCCGCGTAAATGCTTTCTTGCAGTTCGGCCCACCGGCGCGATTCCGCAAGCGCATGCCACTTGGCAAACGTGGAAATCTCTTCGATGTTCTTTTCGCCGGCCGTGAGGGCGTTTATGTAATCCAGGTCCCTGCCCCAGAAATCCGTCAGCAGTGCAGCGTAAAGAAGGTTGCGGTTCCTTTCGGAGTAATTGTCAACGTCGATTGCCTTAAGCAATGCACTCCATTCGGCGCATTCTCTGCTGGTAAACAGGTTGTCGTCTTTGTAGCGCAAGAAGGGGAGGCCAACTTTGCGCAGCTTGTATTCAACGTGCTCGAGTTCAGAACGGGTACGTGCCAGAATCGCAAAATCCGAGAACTTCACGTTCCGCAGTTCGTGCGTTTCTTTGTCGGGAACTTGTAACCTGGTGCGGGTGCCGTCGAAGGTACAAAAATCGATGATGTTGTTGACGACGATTTCGGCATATTCCTTCGGCTCAATGTCTTCGGCGCTGATCCAGAAAGGCTTGATGGCATTCCCCTTGTATTCTGCATTGGGCTTTGCTTCTGGCGGGCAGGCAGACGGCGTGAAATTGAGATGGAAATGCGGGCTCGTTTCGAATAGCGTGTTGCAGGCATCTATCATCACATTGCTGGAACGCCAGTTGGTGGCGAGCGCCTTCCCGTGCCCGATTTCGGAGATGGCCTTTTCGTAGACGTTGAGGTCTGCGCCCTGGAACGAATAGATGGATTGCTTGGGGTCGCCTACCACCAGAATGTGGTGCTGCCCGTCGTCGGATTCGACAAAAATCTTTTTGAAGATATCCCACTGGAGTGCGTTCGTGTCCTGGAATTCGTCAATGATTGCGTACCTGAATTTTTGCCGGAGGGCGCGAACCAGGGGAGAATTTTCGACCATGACGGCGTTGCGCACGTTGCGGATCATGTCGTTGAACGACTGAATCTTCTTGGCGTGTTTTTCCTTTTCCCATTCCCTGTACAATCGCGGGATGTAGGTGAACAGGCATTTCTGCGAAAGGAGCGCGTTGATTCCTTTTTTAGGGTCGAGTAAGTTTTTGAAATCGACAATAATCTTCAGTGCTGCTTCAAAGTCGTTTTGCGGGTTGTCAATATTGATACGGAAGGTGTTCCCGTTATAAAGGGCGTTCCCCTTGTGCCATTCCTTGATGGTGTTGAGCAGATCCTTTGCGGTCTTGCTCTTGGTGGCATGCAGGTCTGCGTTGTCTTCTAGAATATGGACCGATGCCGCAAAAAAATCTACAAGCAATAGATCATCGTAATCTTTGGCTTCGCTTATATTGCTCAGTTCGCTGTAAGCAAGGGGCGCACCGCCCGCGGTGATATCGGAATCGGGTGGGAGTACGATGGTTTCGGGAATGTATGTCTGTATGGCGCTCTTCAGGAGTTCAGAAAAGTTCTTGACGTTGCCACCGCTCTTTAGGAACGTGATGAAAAGTTCGTCGTGAATCCAGTTGTCGCGAATCAGTTTTTGTATCAGGTCTTCGACGGCGCTTTCGTCAATCATTTCCTGTTCAAAGGGGACGCTCGCTTCGTATGCAAATTCGGCGGAAACCTTTTCGCAGAAGGAATGGATGGTACCGATGGGGGCGCTATGGATATCGCGGAGCGCCTGCTGCAGCATGGCGTTCCCCGGGAACTTCAGGGACTCTTCTTCAATCTTTTTACGGATGCGGTCCTTGAGTTCGCCCGCGGCCTTTTCGGTATAGGTGACGATGAGAATTTGGTCCAGCGAAAGACCGCTTAAAACGAGGCGCGCGACAACCTGCTGGATTGTGTACGTCTTGCCGGTTCCTGCAGAAGCGGCAATGAAAAGGTTCTCTTCTTCCTTGAACTCATCGATGCTGAAATTATCCATTTTCACCACTCCATATGGGTGCAAGAAGTTGAGTCTGTTCCTTGATGGCGGTAATCCATTCTTCCTTGAAATTGTCTATCGAAAAGCCGGAGAATTTTTCCGGGGCGAACAGATTTTTCCCGTCAAAGTATTCCCATGGCCCATTCTGGCATGTCAATTTGTAGCGGTAGTCTGCAAAGGATAGGATCAGGGCGTCGCTAAACAGTTGGATTGGGGCGCACTTTCCATATTTCTGGATGAAGGCGCGGTCGAACATCTCTTCCAGTAATAGTGATGCGTCCGTGGGCAGTATCGCAAAAGGAATCTCTTGCGGTTCGTCGCTGGAACACAGGTAAATGCGGAGGATGAACGCTTCCATGGTGTCTTTTGTGCTGCTCGATGCGGCTATCAGGAGGGCGTCGAGGTACATCTTGACAAAATCTGCGGTGGAGCCGCCGTTCTTCTTTACCGTGAAAAGGATATGCTTGTGTTCGTCCAGCTGTGAATACCAATCCAGCGTTGTCGTGAGCGTCCAGAGGTGGGCGCCATTGCTCAGGAGGGCTTCGCGCTTTTCCTGGTAGGTTGCGGGAATCAAGAAGTCTCCGCTCTGGATTTTTTGCGAAACATCCATTGCGAGGTCGTTGTACTTTTGCTGGACCATTTCTCCGAAGATTCCGTTCGGGAACTTCCTCTTTAGAATCCATTCCTGTTCTGTCTTCGTGTACCCGCTAAAGTCCTCGCTCAAAATGGAATGGACAAATTCCTTGAGCAATTTTGACTTGTCGTAGGCCTTCAGGTCTATGGGTTCAAAGAGTTCCTTTTCCGGGTTTTCTTCGATAGAGGGCAGGCGTACAGATTTCGCCAGCTGGAAACGGAACGGGTCGTCAAAGAACAGCTTGAGTTCCGGTACGGTAACTTTGTCCGGGAGTATTATGGGCTTGCCTTCGATTTCAATTTTCGGCGGGTTGTTCACGTTGCCGTCAATATGCAGGCTCTTCCTGTTCCGCAGGGAGCGCTGCGTAAATAGTTCATCGGCTGCTCGCGTCTCGTCGAGCGGGATTTTCTTTTCGTCAAATTCCTTCGCGCCCGGCACGCCCGAAGAGGCGATAAAGAACTGAAGGTCGCGCACCACCGAGGCGGGGAAAAGTTCCTCGTCTTTTTGCAGGTTCCTGTTGATGTAACTGATGTGGAAACCATCTGTGGCGCTCATCAGCTGGCAAAGGAATGTATAGCAGTTGCGGTCGATGACGGAATCGTCGCCGGGCCAGCGCGCCGCCTGCGTGCGCAAATCCATCGTATTCGGCCTTTTGCGGCCGGGGAATACGCTCGCGTTTGCCCCGATGAAGAAGATGTGCTTTGCAGGTATGGTGCGGTTGACGGAGAACTTCATGAATGTGAGTCCGCCACTGAACAGCCGGTTGTTGCCCCCGCGGGAATTCTTGCATGCGCATTGGATGGTCTGCTGGACAATTTTCCAGGAGATGCTTTCGGCTCCGGCATCGAACTGGATGTTCAGCAGGTCGATAGCGTTCTGGACCTTATACCAGATGCTTTTCTCGTTAACGAGTTCTTCTTCGTTTGCCGGGATGGCGACCCAGTGCGAAAGCATCTTTTCGAATTGCTGGATGCCGTTCTTCTCGCCTGCGTCAAGGCCTTCCCGCGCAAAGGCAATCCATTTGCGGAGTCCGTCGATGCAATCGATGAATTTCTGTACGGAATCTGAATTACCGGATTCAATATCTGAATAGGGCACGTACCCGTCGCTTTCGGAACGGAACGGGCTTGCGCTCACCTGCGAAAGCAAAAGCTGGTTGACGCAATGCTCCCAGTCGTCTTCACGGATTTTGCCGCCGTGGCGGAACACGTTCATGTTCACTATCCACTGTTCCCATGCGGAAATGTAATCGGGATTTATGGAAAGCGACGACTGGACTACGGGATTCTTTACGAGGCTGAAAAACGCCGGCCTGGAAATATAGCCCTGCTGGTGAATTTCGAAAAGGTTACTGATTGCATTTTCAATCAGGGAATCTTTTTCAGGATAATCCGTAATGGTGAACGGGATATAGAACGGGGAATCCTTTTTCGCTGCATTGAAGACCTGTTCGATGGGGGTCCTGTATTGATCGAGATTCGGGGATACTACAACCATTTCGTCAAGGCGTATTCCGCTTTGCAGAAGCTGGCAGACCTCTGTATGGAGGGCTTCTATCTCGCGCAATGCCGATGGCGCCGCTGTCAGGGAAAGCGTATGGTCTGCCGCATTGCCTGCATTGTTTTGCAAGAGCTCTGTATCGAAAACATTCTTGCGGTGCGCTACTAGGTATTGTACCTGGTGCAGCAGCGTGTCGGGACAGAAATCTTCATCGGCAAAATCGAACGTGTAGTCGCTGGAAAGGCACCAGAGCCTTATGTTTTCGCGGCCGGTGCGGCCCCAGTTTTTCAGCAGCAGGTTTTCGTTTTCGTCCAGGTTCTGTTCGGCATCGTCATCTGCCGTTTTTGGTAAAGCAATTCCTGCAGGCGCATCGGCCTTGTTCCAGTGCTTCACATGCCTCACGTCAATATCTTCCCAGAATTCCATGCACGGGTTCTGGATATAGGCGTAAACCTCTTTCTGGTTTGCAATTTCTTGCAATATGACGCGGTAGAACTGCCCCATTCCGGAAAGCCCGAAAATAAAGACGGGCCTGTCGCAATCAAAATTGTTGTTGCATTGCGAAAACAGGTAAGGCAGTGTCAGGAATTCTGTCTTTTGATTGGTACGCTTTACCGTGGCCTTGAACGTTTTGGTCAACAGGGATTCGCCGCCATCGTTGTGGAAAAGCTTGGCGTAGATATGGCGCTGCCATTTTTCTTTGGGGACGGGCCTGTCCTTGGTCGAGAAGAAATCGCGCAAGTCCCCTTGTTTCCAGTAGGCGAGCAAGCCTTCGTGATGGTCGCTTTGCAGTGGAGAAATGAAATTGCCTGGTCGGCTCGTTTCGTATTCTAGGAAAAGGCCCGCGAGCGTGTTGGCAAAGTCAAAAAGTTTGGCGTCGTCGATTTCGCCAGTTTCGCCATCCAGATAAGAATGGAGTTCCCTGAGGATAGGCGTGTTCTGCTGTAAGGTGTTGCCCTTGAGAAAAGCGAGCAGCACGTTCCGGAGGATATCAGTCGAAATTTTCTGTTTCGAGGAATCGCCGTGTGAAAGGACGCGGAACAGGAACTTGTCTATCGTCGTGACTTCAAGGTTTGCGATGACGCCTTTCTTTTGCACCCAGCGCAGGCGGAACCACTGTTCCAGTTTAGGGTCCGGGAAAATCACGACGGGCGCCTCGAACGGGTTCTTCCAACACCTCGAAATCTCGTCGATCATTTGGTCGGCGAGGTTTGTCAGGTTCAGTGCAAAATTCAGGTGCAGCATAATGTGAATATAGTTATATGTTGGTATCTAATCCTTCTGCCTCCCGGGCCCACTGGTCGTCTAGATCGGGATGTTCCTTGCGGAACCGGCTTAAGGCTTTATGGATTTCCCAACATAGGTTCAATCCTTCGGCTTGGCACTTGGGCTTCAGCTCGTTATAGAGTTCCTTTACTTTTTCTTCTTGTGTCATAGTCTGCTCCTTTTCTCTATTTTAAATTTAAGCAATTTTCGTGTCAAAAACTGACATATGCTAATTTTGTGAATTTTCGGCTTCGTCGAATTCCTTCAGCTTCAACTCGTTAATCATCGTCTCGAGATTGCATGGTGTGCCGTCGCCGTGGAAATCGTCGCCCGGTCTGGGGTCATTGTATTTCCCCTCGGTGACCTTCTTTTCGTGCTCCGCCTCGGCGAGCGTCCACTTGGCGATAACATGTCTCGCGACGGTCTCGATGTCTTCGGAAAGATTTTTCTGCAAATACCAGAAATAATTGCCGAAGCTTCGATTGCTAACGTGGGTTTCTTGCTTGCATTCGGGGCAATACGCGGTTGCCCGGGAACTGCCTGAAAGCGGCGATCCGGAAAAGCTGCGGATAAGGGCTGTGCTGCCGCACTTGCAGTCTACGCGGAACTGGTCGGTTTCCCAGATGTGCAGGAGTGTCGCTAGCCTGAGGCCGACTCTGACGATGCTGCCTGCGATGTTGAACGCCCTTGAGGTGTGCAGGGGGCCTACGTAGAGCCCGCCGCCCTTGATGGCGTAGTGGGCGTCTATGTTCGCGTAGCGCGGTGTCGCGAGAATCTCGTCCCGGTGTCGCACGATGAGGTCCAGGTTGTCGAACAGCAGTTTTTTCTTGCGTTCGAGGCTCTTTTCCTGGAGCTTGCGCATTTCCTCCTGCTCTTTGGATTCTTGCTCCATCTCGTCGCTGATTAGCTTTAGGCCCGCCGCCTGCCGCTTGAAAAATTCCTGGGCCGATTCGTGCCTGTTGTCCGGCTGCTCGGGGATAATGGGGAACGGCTTGGAATCGTCAATGATGATGGTTGCCATAGGGAATCTCCTGTATATGGTTTATGGTTGATCTAAGAAAGCACATTTTTTTACCTTTTTCTATGCATATATGCAAATACATGCATAACTATAGACCAATATACAAAACTATTGCGACAAAAAATGTCATTTCGGAAAAAAAACTATATTTGGCGATATGAAATTTGTCTTTGCAATCTTGTTGCTGTGTGTGTCGCTTGGCTTTGCCCAGCTTGTGCAGAAAAAGGCTCCCACCGCTGCCGATACGGTAAATCTTGGCAACAGGAAGGGGCCGTCTGTCTATGCCGACCCCAAGGAAAACGACAAGTCCGCGTTGAAGGATGCGACTGCCGGGATGGACAGTCGCCAATATTCAAATGATTCCACTACGGGAACGTTAATCGGTGTGGGTGCGGAGTTCGTGGGGCAGACCATGAAGAACATGCTCTCGCC
>CADBLC010000028.1 GCA_902795385.1 Fibrobacter succinogenes
CTGCAGGTGGTGTTCCATTCGCAGGTCTGTAAGGAAAGCGGAGACTTCAACATCGACGATGTTGTGCAGGGAATCTGCGAGAAGATGGTCCGCCGCCACCCGCACGTATTCGGCGATGCGCATGTGGATACAGCCTCCGACGTAAGCCGCCGTTGGGAAAAGATCAAGGCGCAAGAGGCGACCCACCGCAACGACGCGAACAAGTCCGTTATGGACAAGGTAAGCAAGAGCATGCCCACGCTCGCCCGTACGCAGGACATTATCCGCAGGGTGGCGAAGGTCGGTTTTGATTGGGGTGAACCCGGTCCCGTTTTTGACAAGGCGCAGGAAGAATTCAATGAATTCCGCGCCGAGATGGAAAAGATTTCGCCCGAAGACGCGAACATCGACCACCTGGAAGAGGAATTCGGCGACATCATGTTCAGCCTGGTGAACGTCGCTCGCCATTGCGGGTTCAATGCCGATGTGGCTCTTCGCCGTGCGAATGCGAAATTCGACAAGCGCTTCCGCGAGGTGGAACGTTTGGCACAGGGCGAAGGTAAGCCGTTGAAGGACATAGGCTTAGAAGGCCTGCAAAAGCTCTGGAAAAAGGCCAAGTCCAATTTGGAATATGAATCCTTGGAATAGGGAAGAGCGGTTTTGGCCGCTCCCTACCTAAAATTTTTCGTTACATTATTGTTGTGCTTCAAGTAAGTCTTGGTTCTGGAAAAGGGATGCCGGATCGAACCGCGGGGTAGGACATACTCGAAGCACTTCTTCTATTCACAAAAAAAGACGCGAGCGGTCGTGTTCATGCCTGTGGCATAGGTTGACTTGCGCCTCGGCAATGCTCAAGCAAGCTTGAGCGCTGCTCTCGGCTTGGCGTCAACTAGGCGCGGGCCTTGGCCTTGTCGCCGTACTTCTTGATGAGCTCTTCCTGGATGTTCTTCGGCACCGGAGCGTACTTCGCGAATTCCATGGTGAACTCGGCCTTACCCCCGAACATTTCGGAAAGCGGAACTTCGGCGGTGATGGTCGTCGTGCCCATTTCTTCGCTCGTTCCGGTGATGGAACCGCGGCGCTGGGAGACGTTACCGACGACGTTACCCTGGAATTCCGTCGGGGTGGCGATTTCGACCTTCATGATCGGTTCGAGAATCTGGGCACCGGCCTTGGCGAAAGCTTCGCGGAAAGCCATACGGGCACAAATCTGGAACGCCATATCAGAGGAGTCGACCGGGTGGAAAGCACCATCCTGGACTTCCATTTCGATACCCACGACCGGGAAGCCGATGAGGGAACCGGCTTCCATGCAGCTCTGGAAACCCTTGTCGCAAGACGGGATGTATTCCTTAGGAATACGGCCGCCAACGACGGAGTTCACGAAGTTGTAGACCTTGTCGGAGTCGCCTTCGACAGCCATCGGGCGCATCACGCCGGACATCTTAGCGAACTGACCCGAACCACCGGTCTGCTTCTTGTGGGTGTATTCGAACTTGGCTTCGCGAGTGATGGTTTCGCGGTAGGCCACCTGCGGAGCACCGGTCTGGACGTCGACCTTGTATTCACGGCGCATACGTTCGATGTACACGTCGAGGTGAAGTTCGCCCATACCCTTGATGATGGTTTCGCCGGATTCCTTGTTGACTTCGACCTGGAAGGTCGGGTCTTCCTTCGTGAAGCGGTTGAGGGCCTTGGACATGTTGTCGAGGTCGTCACGGTTCTTGGCTTCAATCACGAGTTCGATCACGGGGTTCGGCACGTGCATGGAGGTCATGTTGTAGTGGTTCTTGCCGTCGGTGAAGGTCGTACCGGAAGCACAGTCGATACCGAACAGGGCCACGATGTCGCCGGCGCCGGCTTCGGTGATATCCACCATTTCGTCGGCGTGCATACGCACGAGACGGCCCACGGACACCTTCTTGGTGGTGGCCATGTTGGTAATCATGTCGCCCTTCTTAAGGGTGCCCTGGTACACGCGGACGTAGGTGAGCTGGCCGTAGCGGTCGTTCACGAGCTTGAACGCGTAGCAGACGAGCGGAGCGTTGTCTTCGCTCTTGAGGATGACTTCGGCTTCGTTGTTGTCGAGGTCGAGGGCCTTGTTTTCAACGTCGGTCGGGCAGGGGAGGTAGTCGATAACGCCGTCGAGGAGCTTCTGCACGCCAATGTTCTTGTGGGCGGAACCCATGAACACCGGGGTGATGTCGAGGCGGATGGTGGCTTCGCGGATGGTCTTCTTGATGAGGGCCTTGTCGATCTGGTCCACACCGTACTGGCCTTCCATGGCCTTTTCCATGATTTCATCGTTGTAGTCGGCGCAGCAGTCGATGAGCTTTTCGCGGTATTCGTTAGCCTGGTCGACGAGTTCGGCCGGGATTTCCTTTTCGATCATGTCGTCGCCGTTGGCGCCTTCGAAGTAGTAGGCCTTCATTTCGACGAGGTCGACCACGCCCTTCAGTTGGTCTTCGAGACCTATAGGAATCTGCATCACGCAGGGCTTGTGGTTGAGCTTTTCCTTGAGCATCACGGCCACGCGGAGCGGGTTTGCACCGGAGCGGTCGCACTTGTTCACGAACACGACGCGCGGCACATGGTAGCGCTTCATCTGGCGGTCAACGGTAATAGACTGGGACTGGACACCTTCCACGCCGGTCAGAACGAGGATAGCACCGTCCAACACGCGGAGAGAACGTTCAACTTCGATAGTGAAGTCCACGTGCCCCGGGGTATCGATGATGTTGATGGAGTCCTGTTCACCGCTCTTGGTGTGGGTCCAGTTTGCGAAGGTGGCGGCAGACTGAATCGTGATACCGCGTTCGCGTTCAAGTTCCATGGAGTCCATCGTGGCACCGACGCCGTCTTTACCACGAACTTCGTGGATAGCGTGGATACGCTTTGTGAAGTAGAGGATACGTTCGGTAAGGGTAGTCTTGCCCGAGTCAATGTGGGCAGAAATACCGATATTTCTGTGATTTTGAATGTTTTTCATTTTTTATTCCACAAATGGAGTTGATGTTTGTTTGAGTTGCGCCCAAAGATAGAAAAAAAAGCCCCTGTTCTCAAGGGCTCTAAGGTTGGATGAGGGCCTAATTAGACGATTTCGGCGTCTTCGGCGGCAGGTTCCTCAGGATTGTCGGCCAAAGCCTTGAAATAGGCCGCCGCGGTCTTCCCGACTTCGGTGGTGTCGTAGAAGGAATAGGCCCCGTTTCCGACGGCCCCGATGGCCGGGATGGCGCGCAAGGCGATTTTGCCGAGGAACCTGGTCGAGACCTTCAGGCCGATTTTCCTCAGGAGCGCCTCGAGGGCGGCGAAGGAAAGCTTTTGCACCACGATGCGGCTTCCGGTGCGGACCGCAATATCGCGGACAAGCTGGGCGGCGCTATGGCGGAACAGGCTCCAGACCATGGCCTCGCGGCTGAGCTGGGCGAACTTGCCGTATGTCGCGGCGATGTCGGACACGAGTTGCGCCTGGATGCGCCAGATGGCGGCAATGTCCGGAATCGAGGTGAGGACTCCCGTGACCCCTGCCGGAACGGAGAGTGTTGCGCTGACGGTAGCCGCCTTGAGGGAGGCCTGGCGGATGATTTTCTTGATTTTTTCGTCGGAATCCTCGGATGGCGTATAAAGGGATTCCGGAATGTCGGTAATAAGCTCGAACAGGAGCTTGCTCAGCTTTTCCTTGAATTTTTCCATTTTTTCGTCGGTGCAGTCGCCCATAAGAGTCTCCTTACGGGACTAATATACATTATTATGAGGTATGGAATGATGGGGGCGGGGCGAGGAAACTAGAATATAATCTTCGCGATGCCGCCGGCGATGCCCGGGATGTTGTAACGCAGGGTCCGGCCCTCGAGCCAGTACGAAAGTGCCTGGTCTATCCACTGGCGTTCGCAGGTAATTTTACGGACAACGATGTCTGTACCGGAATCGGAATCCGTAAAGTAGTAGTACCCGCAGAACTTGATGGGGAACATTTCCCCGTGCAACAGAACGCTTACGTCGGCGGTTCCCTTGTCCGAATCGATGGATATGGACTGGACTTCCCCGAACCTCTTCACGAGTTCGTGGTTCTTGACGAAGGCCTCGACCGCCTTGTTGCGTAAGTTACCGAGTAGAGACATATTTGCGACTGGTTATTGGTCAATGGTCATTGGTTTTTTATAATCGCGGCTATGCCGCCTAACGTTAAACTAACAACTAATGACTAAAAACTAATGACGTGAATGTATTACCTAGGTAATGTAAGAATCTCGATGCCTTCCTTCGTTTTCACGACGGTGTGTTCCCACTGGGCGCTGAGGCTCCCGTCGCGGGTCACGGCGGTCCATCCGTCGCTGAGCGTCTTGGTGCCCGGGCGCCCGACGTTGATCATGGGCTCGACGGTAAAGACGTTGCCGATTTCGATGAACGGGCAGCGTTCGTAGTTGCGGAAGTGCAATACGGTGGGTTCTTCGTGGAATCCGCGTCCGATGCCGTGACCGCAGTAGTCTTCCACCACGCTGAAGCCGTGCTCGTCGGCGATGTCCTGGATGGCGCAGCCGATGTCGTTCCAGTGCGCACCCTGTTCGCTGGCCGCACGGATACCTTCTTCCATGCAGAACTTGGCGGTGTCGACGAGTTCGCGGGCGAGGTCAGATACCTTGCCTACGCAGAACATGGCGCTCGTATCGCCGTGGTAGCCCGAAAGGATGGTCGTGATGTCGATGTTCACGATGTCGCCGTCCTTGAGGATGGTGTTGGCGTTCGGGATTCCATGGCAGACAACTTCGTTTATACTGATGCAGGCGTAACGCGGGTAGCCGTGGTAGCCCATGCAGGCCGAAATGCCCTTGTGCTGGCGGGTGTAGTCGCCGATAAATTCGTCGATTTCGAGCGTGGAGACGCCCGGCTTGCACATTTCGCCTGCGCGGATGAGCGTTTCGGCGGCGAGGGCGCCCGCATCGCGGATGAGTTCGATTTCCTTTGCGGATTTTACTTTGATCTTGGCCATTTTATGCCTTCTTCCATGCGTAGCGGTCTACCAGGTAGGCGAGAAGCATCTGCTCGTCGGTGGTGCCGTTTGCGAGTTCTTTTACAAGCGGGAGCATGCGGCTGATGCGTTCGGTCGCCTTCTGTCCGCCAAAGTGGTTCTTTTCTTGCTCCAGGCGAGCGCGCGTACGTTCGCTGACCTTCTTCGCGATTTCTTCGTTCGTGAGCGGTTCCATCTTGATGAAGTTGATGCCGAAGTCGGCGGCGGTCTGCTTCATGTCGATTTCTTCGACCGGGGTGATGAGCGAGATGCAAAGACCGCTCTTGCCGGCACGGGCGGTACGGCCGCTGCGGTGCACGTACACTTCGTGGTCGGCGGGATGGTCGTACACAATCACGTGCGTCACGTGGTCGACGTCGATACCGCGGGCGGCCACGTCGGTACAGATGAGAATGCGGATCTTCTTGTCGCGGAAGGCGTTCAAGGTCTTTTCGCGCATGCTCTGCGCCACGTCGCCACTGAGGGCGCCGACCTGGAATCCGTAGCCAGCAAGCACCTGTTCCAGGTAGCTCACATCGCTCTTGCGGTTGCAGAAAATCATGCAGCTGTCCGGATTGTAGTATTCCAGCACCTTGATGGTCATGGAGTCCTTGTCCATCACGTCGCAGGGGTACCAGCGGTGTTCCAGGTTGTTCGCGATGACCTTGTCGTAGCTGAGCGAAAGGAATTCGGCACTCGGACGCTGGAATTCGCGGGCGAGGCTCTTCACGGTCTGCGGGATGGTCGCGCTGAACATCGTGCAGGCAATCTGCTTGGGCAGGTACTTGCGAATTTTCTGCATGTCGGGGTAGAAACCCATCGAGAGCATCTCGTCGGCTTCGTCGAGCACCAGGTCTCGGATGTCGAGGAAGTCCACATGGCCGCGTTGCACATGGTCCATCAGGCGGCCCGGGGTCGCGACAATGATATGCACACCTTCGCGGAGCGCCTTGAGCTGCGGTTCGTAGCTTACGCCGCCAAAGATGGCAACGGAGCGGATTCCCGTGCCCCTGGAAAGCTTTTCGATTTCGTCTTCAACCTGGAGGCAGAGTTCGCGGGTAGGAACGAGAATGAGCGCCTGCGGAAAAACGTGGTCGCGGACAATAACCTGCAAGAGGGGGAGAACGTAGGCGCCGGTCTTGCCCGAACCGGTCTTGGACTGCACGAGCATGTCGCGGGCGGCAAGCATGTAGGGGATTGTCTTCCTCTGTACCGGCATCAGGTCGGTCCAGCCGTGCTGTGCGAGGATGGCCTTCTGCTCTTCGGGGAGCATGTCGAAGGTGTAGTCGGGGAGCTTGTGCTCGGGTTCGATAATTTTGACGGGGGTCAGAAACGGGTTGACTTTTTCTTCTTTCTTTTCTTCAATTATTTCTTCGCTCATAGTGAGCGCAAATTTAGAAATTTATTTACTAGAAGAGGTACAGGTGGTATTCCAGACCCGCCCCGATGAACCAGTCAATGGTGGAGCCGCCTATAATAGTAGATTCGGCGGCGGCGTCGGGGGACGGATCCACGTACGTATTGCGCCCGCGGCTCGAAATGCCCGTACGGAGCCCGATTCCGTAGTGCTTGAGGAATATGAAATGGCTGCCGAAGCCTACGAGCGCGCCCTTGTAGGCGTCCTCGAACTTGATTCTCGCCTTGTAGGCCTTCGAGGGCGTTTTCACGTCGTCGTTCAACTCGATGCTTTCCACGAAAAAGCTGTATTGGAACCCTACGAACAGAAACGGGGTGATGTCTACCCAGGAGGCGGGCCTGTAGTTGCGCGAGAACATGGCGCTCAGGCCGATTTCGTGCTGGTGGAAGTCCCAGTAATCCAGTTCCTGGTACACGGTGTCGGCCGGGTCCGTCTTTACGTGGTGCTTGGCGTAGTGGTATGTTAGTTCAAGTCCGATAAAGTCGTACCAGGTAGCGCCCAGATAAAGGGTGAAGTACGGGTCGGAATCGTCGAGGAAGTTCCACAGGCTCAAGGAATCCTTGGTCACGCGGTAGTTGCGAACCTGGCTGTTGACGTGGCTGCTGTACCAGTTGTCGGGAGTCAGCGGGACTTGCGCTTGCGAGTAGCCCATGCCAATGCCGGCCCACATCTTGAAAATGGGAACTTCCTGGAAGTACTCGTCCGGTTCGGTCTGCATTTTCTTGCGTTCGTCTTTTGACAGTCTGCGCTTCGGTTTCGCATCGAAGAACATGTTCGCGATTTCGTCACCCATCGAGACTCTGTCGGGGCTCAAGAGGATTGACCCTGCGGCCTTGGGTTCCGAGGCCGTTTCGTCGAACCACGCGACGTTTACCATGTTGCCGTTCTTTGCGACAAAGAGGACTATCTGGTCTTCGAGTGCCTGGAATTTGGCTTGCATGGCGGGGTGGCGGGCCCTCAGGTATTCCGGTTTTAGTGCGGGGTCCATGTTCGCGTTGAGCCAGGCGGCATAGCGCATGGCGACGGAGTCGCGCATCCATTCGCCCTGCAGGCGGCACTTGGGTTCGCCGATTCCGGAATTGTTTCTTTTCAGGGAAAGGCAGAATTCCTTGGGGTCTATGACGGGCTCCTTGTCTAGGCTCCAGATAAGGATGTCCGCATCTTTCCAGAGAGTCGGATGCTCGTTGAAAAATTTATCGTGCGCCAGCGCGTTTGCCGAAAGCGCGATGACGGTAACCGCAAAAATCAGTATGGAAAGTCTTTGACGCATTACGAGACTCCTCCATACAAATTAATGCGAATCTGCTTGACTGCAGATCGCACCAGGGCTTCCAAATCGTCTGGGGTAGGCTTGGTGATGGGCCTCTGCACCTCGTCGACGGCACTGAACAGCGGACGCTGCTTCTCGTTGTCCCACAGCGTGTACGACACGATGGCACTGATGTGCGTAGACGTCTTTTTGCCCGAACTCTCGTTGTGGATGAGGGCGTAGTCGAAGTACGTTTCGCGCTTCAAGTCGGTGCCTACAATGAACTCGTGGATAATCAAGATGTAGGGCTGGATTTCTCCGGCGCTGTCCTTGACGGTAACGCCCTGTTCGGGCAGGCGCCCCTTCATGAAAATCCTGCTATCGAGCTTCTGGCTCTCTTCCGGGAAGTGGCTGAAGTTCTGGTCCGGAATCGTCACAAAGTGGGGGTAGGCGCGTCGCAGCTCGTCCAAAAAGACCTGCTCGCAGAACGCGGTTGCCTTCAGCTGTATGCTGTCCGGGTTCCATTCGAACTTCTTGGCGAACCATGCGGAACGCGTGAGCACGAACGCTTCGCTTGTGCCGGCGACGGCGAGCTTGCCGTAAGGGGCCTTCTTGTATAGCGGGTGGGATTTTGACCAATGGTAGCTATGGCCGCACCCCATAAGGATGCAAGCCGCAAAGCATGCGATTGCCAAAAGCCTAAACACCGCTATTCCCCTCGGGAATGTCTAGCTGAAGCTAGGCTCCCCACTTTTCGCGGTAGGCGTACACCTTGTCGAGGATGCCTTCCGGGGCGTTGATTGCCTTGCGGTTCTCTTCGTTTTCGAGGAAGGCGATGATGTCGCCGATGTTCACGATGGAGTGGGCCTCGATGCCGTATTCGTCCTGCACGGTCTGCAGGGCGGACTTGCCGTTATCGAGCTTCTCCTTGCGGTCGACCGAGATGAGCAGCCCGATGACGTTCGCGTTCTCAATCTGGGAGAGCGCCTGCATCGTCTCGTTCACGCTCGTGCCCGCGGTAATCACGTCTTCGATGATGACGACGTTCGTCTTTTCGGAGTACTTGTACCCGACAAGCGAACCGCCTTCGCCGTGGTCCTTGACTTCTTTGCGGTTGTAGGTGAACGTGAGGTTCCTGGCGTAGACGTCGCTAAGCTTCATCGCGGTGGCTGCGCACAGCGGGATGCCCTTGTAGGCCGGACCGTAGAGGTTCTGTGCCTTGCCGTCGAAATGCTGCATGAAAGCCGCCGCATAGAATTCGGCAAGCTTCGAGAGCGTGGCTCCGGTGCGGAATTCTCCGGTGTTGATGAAATAAGGCGTTTCGCGGCCGCTCTTGGTGACGAAGTTACCGAACTTGAGCGCGCCCGCTTCTACGAGAAAATGTACGAATTGATCTTTGGTGTTCATAGCAAATGAAATTAGTGGTTGTCGTTATGCTGCTCCGCAGAGGAGGGCGATGATGTTCGCGAATACGTTAGCTTCGGTGACGACCTCAATGAAGATGAGGAGGGCGAGGACTACCACGCAAAGACCGATGTACCAGTAGAACGACTTCTTGAAACCCTTGATCTTGATCTTGAAGATGACCCAGGCGATGACGCTCAGGATGGCGCTGAAGATCCAGGCGGCAGCCCCGTTGAGCGTGACAAGACGGCTCACGCCATAGGTGATGGCGATGCCCGGCATAAAGAAGAAGCAGATGCAGAGCACGCAGAGCAGGGCGAAGCCGACATAGTGGGCGAATCCGCGTTCCCTTTGAACGATGACCTGCGGCTGGGTCATGTCGGGCGTATAGGCGGGCTCAACGCTTTCCGCTTGCGGAACCTCGCTTTGCACGGGTTCGGTGGCGGTTTCCGACTCCACATTCTGGACCGGTTCTTCGATGGGCTGTTCGTTGTTGAGTTCTTCGGACATATTGTGCTCCTAGAGGATAAATGTTCTTCCGGCGTATACGAATACGCGGTGCTCAAGCCATAGTTTAAGCGCGGCGGAAAGCGTGCGCTTTTCGATATCCTTGCCGAGTTCCACCAGTTCGTCGATGCTTGCCGTCTCGGGCACGCGCTGGATGTCCTGGCAGATGATGGGGCCCTGGTCCAGGTCTTCGGTGGCAAAGTGTGCCGTGGCGCCGATAATCTTGACGCCCTTGTGCCAGGCCTGGTGGTAAGGCTTTGCGCCCTTGAACGCGGGCAGGAACCCGTGGTGGATGTTGATGATGCGGTACTTGAATTCCTCGGTGAAGGCCTCGCTCAAGATTTGCATGTAGCGGGCGAGGACAATCGTGTCGGTCTTGGTCTCGGCGATAATTTCGCGGAAACGGTTCTCGGGAATGCTCTTGTCCGGGTTGCTCGGGACGTAGTAGAACGGGACGCCGAAGGTGCCGCCCACGGGGCCCAGGTCGGGGTGGTTACCGACAATGCAGCTGAATTCGCAGGGCAGGTCGCCGTCGCGGTGCTTCAGGAGCAGGTCGTACAGGCAGTGGTCGGTCTTCGAGACGAAAATGGCGACGCGCTCCGTCTTGGAGGTGTCGAAGAGTTTCCAGTTGAGTTCCAGGCGCGGGGCGAGCGTTTCCAGGTGCTTGTAGACTTCCTGGATATCGGACGATTCCATGTCGAAAACGGCGCGCAGGAAGAAGGTCTCTATATCTTTGGCGGTATGTTGCTGGAGGTCAATAATATTGGCGCCAGCCTTCGCAAGGACCTGCGTGGTGCCGGCAATGAGTCCCTTCTGGTCGGGACAATGAATTTGAAGTATATAACGGTTGGTTGGCATATGTAAAATGTAGCTAATTGGCGGGGGTTAGCCTTGAGAAGTCCAGCAAAAAAAGCTAACATTAGCGTGTTGAACAACATTCGAAAAGAAGGTTGAGTGTGTCAAGAATGAAATTTTTGCCGATTGCCTGTGCTGTCGCGCTGATGGGGGAAACCTCTTTTGCCATCATCCAGAAGTCCTGGGATTCCATTTTCAATGCCGAAGGGGAGGGCGATTACGCCGCCGCCAAGATTGAAGGCAATATCCGCATGGGCAAGTACACGCACTACAAGGAAGTGCAGCCCGTCTCGTTCAAGGTGAACGATGGCATGTTCGTGTTCTCCGTTTCGGGCAACATGACCGTTCCTGCCGAAAAGATAGAGAAGGAAAACTTTTATAAGGTCTGCGAAACGACGAAGGAAGCCTGGGTTTCGTATTTCAACAAGCCGATGGTTTTTGACGGCGACTCCGTGATTGTCGATATTGCCGGTGTCGACCTCGCTTGCGGCAACGAACTCTTTGCATTGGGCGACCTCAAGGTAAAGTTCGCTAACGCCAAGGCCCAGGAATACTGGAAGAAGAATCTTGAAGGCTACCAGAAATACAAGCGTGAAAAGCTTGTGGAATTCCGCAAGGCCGAACAGGAACACCGCTCCGATATCCGCGACAAGTCCGGTATGTTCACGGACCCGCGTGACGGCCAGGTGTACCGCACCATCAAGGTGGAAGGCCGCGAATGGTTCGCCCAGAACGTGAATTACAATGTCGAAGGCCACTCCTGGTGCTACGACGACAAGGAAAACTACTGCCTCCGCGGTGGCCGCCTGTACGACCTCGAAGGCGCCCGCAAGGCCTGCCCGCAGGGTTGGCATCTGCCGCGTGACCGCGAATGGGACGACATGCTCAAGGGCCTCACCGGCTGCTACGACGGTGTCGACAAGTGCGAAAAGTTTGCAAGCAAGCTCAAGGCTACTACCGGTTGGCAGGGCGGTGGTGGTACCGACGAATACGGATTCTCTGTCTTCTCCGCCGGTTACCGCAAAGTTATCGGCAAGTCTACGGTGCGCTACGAAGACATGGGTGAATACGCCGGTTTTTGGAGCGCCCAGAACGGCCGTAACGAAACCATTTGGCTCTGGTCCATGGGCCGCATGAGCGACCAGATGGTGCGCCAGCTCGTGCCGAGCAACGCAAAGAACAACGCCTACTCCGTCCGCTGCATCAACGGAAATTGATTGATGATTGATAATGTATAATTGATAATTATCAATTGTCAATCATCAATTCTCAATTGAAAAAAACACAAGCCCGTAGGGCTTGCGTTTTTTTTACATCTGCCTGATAGGGAAGAGTCCGAGCAGGTCCAGCACGTTTTCGAGCACAATCTGCGTGGCCTGAACCAGGAACAGACGGGACTTCTCCTCGGCGCTCCCGAGCACGCGGTCTTCGTGGATGAATTTGTGTGCGGCTTCGGCGATTTCGAGTGCATACTGCGCGAGTACGCTCGGTTCGTCACCGGCAACGGCACCCAGAATCTTTTCGCCCTTCTTCGCGAGCAGGTTGATGAGGCTGTAGGCGGCATCGTCGGTAAGCTCGGCGAAGTTCACGCCAGCAATGGCTGCGGCGAGGTCGGCGCGTTCAATGCCAGCCTTGCGCATGATGCTGCAGAGGCGCACGTGGGCGTTCTG
>CADBLC010000029.1:0-10976 GCA_902795385.1 Fibrobacter succinogenes
GATTCCATCCAAATACGGTTGACCTCGTGAGCCCCCTTGTAGCCGCCACCGAATTCCTCTTTCAAGTGTTCCAGGAATTGCCAGTTGCAATAGCGATCGCGCGTGGAACCATAATACAAGTACGGGTAATTGATGAGGTATTCGGCGCAGTGGGCGTCGTTCGGATTGTACTGGTGGGCCATCCAGTTCGCATGGCTTTCGGCGAACCAGCCCGAATGGCTATTGTTGCCCATCCAGCCCGCAACCCCTTGCAGGCCATGTGCGAACTCATGCGACGTACCCCAGTAATCCTTGAGGGAACCCACGCCAATCCACATTCCGGGGCCGAATTCATTGTTCAGGCCCTTCACGTAATCCTGACCGCCGTAGAGCGCCGCCATCACGGAGTTGTCGAACACGTAGATGTTGCTCTTGAGTTTCTTATCCGGGCTTTTCGGGAAAGGCAGCATCCAGCCGAGCGAATCAATATAGAAGGAATAGACCTTCTCGAGCGACTGTAGCACGCCCTGCGCATCCGCATTCGGAATCGAAACATTGTTCGCCTGCCCGTCATCCGTCGTAGGCTTCTTGCAGACCTCGAAATGCTCCGATTCGGCAATCAGCGTAAAACCGTTGCTGGCACACTGGTTTACCCACTGGATATCGGCAATAGACGCCCCGGCCAGGGCAAGAACAGAAAAAACGGCCCATCTCATATTGTACCCCATAATCCAAACAGCCCGTACAGGGCTTCGCGTTTTTAAATATATGCTGTTTTTGGCTGAAACGTATACGTCAGCGGAGGATTTCCGGAATCAGCCGGTGAACAAAACACAACAGCCGATTATTTACGGCCGAGATTCTTGAATTCAAGCAACAGCTTGACGCAGGCCGTGTCTTGCGGGGGCTTGCGGTAAAGCGTGAGTTCCTTGTCGAACAGGCCCTTGGTGTTGGAGAATACACTCCACTTGGTTCCGGCAGGGCAATTCTCGAGCTGGACCTTGGATGTGGCGACGAACTTTGTCGCGGTAATCTTGTAGTCGAAATAGTCGGTGGAAGCCGAGTCGGGCAGCTGAAGGGCCTTGGGTCCGCCAATAACCTTGTTCTTGCCGAAGTACGCCTTTTGTGCATCGATATAAGCCGAAGTGTTCTGCTTAAGGTCTTCCAAGGCAGAATCGACGGATGCCTGCAACACGCCCTCATGGCAACTGCGGACAATCACGGTGCCAATAACGATTGCGAGAATCACGGCGCAAGGGATCGCGAGCTTTTTTAGCGGGATGTTGCCCACCTTTTCGATAACTTCGCGGAAACTGGCTCCGGCACCTTCCACGACTTCTCCGGACTGCCACTTGAGCAGCTTGAGGGCCACGAGCACATGGACTGTTTGGCGCGGCAGGGCAAATCCGATAGCGGCGATGACCAGGAGGACAATCGCTACAATCATAAAGATCGTGAGGGCGCTTTCGGCCGTTGGCAAGATAGACTGGACTTCCTTGAGGAGCCCGAGAAGCTTTTTGTCTTCGGCGAAATTCTGGGCGGCGAACTGACCGGTAAAGTTGTTGTAGCGGGTAAGCCCGAGCTTGACGCCGTCGGAGGCCATTACGAGGACTGCCGAAAGCACTCGTTCCAGGAACAGGAACACCATGCCCGTCAGGGCAATGAGCGAGGCGATAAGGCGCGCGGTCCTTTCCGGAGTCAATCCTGTATTTTTCGCATTATCAATCATCAACTGTCAACCATCAACAATTAATCATCAATCATCCATCATCAATTATCAATTACTTTACTCCCGCGAGCTCCTTCGCAAGCTTCTTGGCGGTCGTAAAGTCGGCCTTTCCGGTACCGAGTTTAGGCACCTTCTCCACCGCGAACGCCACCGCAGGCAACATAATCGGCGGGAACCCGCTCGCGCGCAGTTCCGAAAGCACGTCCTTCGGGTCCTTTTCACCCTGGTACAGGAGCACAATCTTCTCGCCCTTCGCGGAATCCGGAATCGAGGTCACCACGTAGTCGCAACCCTCGAGCACAGGCGTATCCTGAATCTTCTTTTCCACGGCACCGAGGCTCACCATTTCGCCACCGAGCTTCGCAAAGCGGCTGTAGCGGTCCACAATCGTAAGGAAGCCGTCCTCGTCGAGGAAGCCCTTGTCGCCCGTGCGGTAGTAACGCTTCCCGTTGACCATCGTAATCACGCTCTTGGTGCGTTCCGCGTCCTTGAGGTAGCCCACCATCACCTGGCAGCCACCGATGAGGATCATGCCCGCTTCGCCTGTCGGCAGCGGTTCGTTCGTGTCGGGGTCCACAATCAGGAACTGCGAGCCCGGGAGCGCCATGCCCACCGTACCCGGCTTGTTGTTCACCTGCATGGTCATGTAGTCGCTGTGCAGGTTGTTCTCGGTATTGATACTTGCCACCGGGGCCGTTTCGGTACAGCCGTAGCCTTCGTAGATTTCCTTACCGAACTTGAGGCGGAACGCGGTAGCAAGTTCGGGGCGCAGGGCTTCGGCACCGGCGATAATCAGGCGCACGTACTTGAGCGCCATCGGGTGCACGTAGCGGCTAATCGTAAACGCACGCAAGAACGTCGGGGTCGCCACGAACGCCGTCACGCGGAATTCCGCACACACGCGGGCCATGGTCTTCACGTCGGTCGGGTCGGCCACCGTCACAATCGGGCAGCCTTCCGTGAGGTTCAAGAGGGTCGTCACCGTGAGGCCGAAGCTGTGGAACAGCGGGAGTTCAGAGAGCATCACGTCGGCGCGGGTCACGTTGAAAATACACGCGAGTTGCTGGATGTTGCCCATGAGGTTTCGGTGACTCAGCATCACGCCCTTCGGAGTGCCTTCGGAGCCCGAACTGAACATGATGGCCGCAATATCGTCGAGCTTGACGCGCTTGCGGAAGCAGAACTTGATGAGCCAGCACGGCGCAAACACACAGAAAACAAGGTACGAAGCGATTTTCGCCTTCGGGATGACCTTCATGAAGTCTTCGGCGTAGAAGATGCGCAGGTTCTCGCTTGCAATCTTGGAATAGTCGTTGCCGCGTCCCTTGAGTTTCTCGACGAACATTCGGCTCGTGATGACGGACTTCACGTCGGCGCGGGCGGCGCAGTACTTCACGTTGTCCACGGACGAGGTGTAGTTCAAGTTCACGTTCGTCTTGCCCAGGAGCCAGAGAGCCAAATTCACGATGACACCAGCCGGGCTCGGCGGGAGCATAATGCCCACATTCTTCTCGTCGGGACCAAGAATCTTCTTCAGGTGCCTGCTGAACGCGATGACGGCGCCCATCAACTTGTAGCCGGAGAAGTGACCTCCGTCGGGGTTGTATATGGCCGGTCCGTTCTTCACGAACTTCTTGTAGGTGCGAATCCAGCTATCGCCTACAGGCTTCACAAACGAGACGGCGTAGTTCCAGGCGTCAATAGAAATCTTGCGGATAATCGTACGGACTTCGTTGGCAGGCGTCGTTGACGGGATGGCCTCGCCGAAGGCGACCGTCACGGCACGTTCGGCAGATGCGCCGTACATGTTGGAGCCGCTATAGCTGAAGTTCGAACCCCAGAGGCCCTGGATATAGAACGGCACCACCTGGGCGTCCGTGCCTTCGATGGCCTTGGAATAATCGATGCTGAACGGTTCTACGTGCGGAGAGCGCGACACTTCGCCTGTCGGGAAGATGGCAACGGCATGGCCGCCGAGCAATTGCTGGTGGATGCGTTCCATCGCGTCTTCGGGGTGGCGGTTGTCGATACGGATGATGCCCAAGCGCTTCAAGATAGCGCGAAGGTACCATTTTTCGAAGTGGTCCTTGTTACTGGCGATACAGAGCGGACGCGGGCACGCCATTTGCACCATGGCCCAGTCGATAAAACTGTGGTGGTTACCGACAAGCAGCACCGGACCGTCGTTCGGGATGTTGCCCACGTTGAGCACGCGAATCTTGTAACGGGTAAAGACGAGGCGCAAAAGCGAACGGACGAGCGCCTGCGGAAGGTTCAAGATGGACCAGTAGAACACGCCGATAGAAATGACTGCGAGGCCGATGAAGTAATATTTGGGCTGCAGCGACGTGTAGCGGACCAGCGAGGAGTAGATGAACAGGAACACCACGAGCACGAGAGCCTGGATCATGTTGGCTAGCGCGATGACCCAACCTGAATTGTTGGGGCGCGTATTGTACTGCAAAAGGGCATTCACGGGCACGAGGAACATGCCGCCGAAGATACCGATGGCCGAGTATAAAACCGCAAGGGCGACCGGATGGACCAGAACGGGAATCAGGAACATGCACGCGGAAGCTCCGATCATGCCAAGCGGAACGAACCCCGTCTCGATGAAGTCCTTGGAATTGTGCGCCGCGATGATGGAGCCCACCATGAGGCCTGCCACGGCGAAAGCGAGGTAATTCTGCAGGGTGTTGACGGTCTGAGATCCCGAGAGGTCCTGGAACACGAGGGCGAACACCTGGGCCATGGCCCAGAACATCGAAAGGGCGATAATGGAGGCTCGCAGGGTGCGGTGACGCCAACCGAAGCTCAAGCGGCGGCGGGCCACGGAGAACTTGATGTTTTTGTCTTCGTAGCGGACCTTAGGAATAAGGAAACTTGCGATGGTGCCGAGCACGCTTACGCCGGTAAGAATCCACGGGATGACGACGGACTTTTCGATGATAAGGCCGACCGCCTCGTAGCGGACGACGGCGCTAAGGTCGATGAGGTTCACGCCCACGATGGCGAGCCAGCCCGCAATAATGATACCGATGAGGGAGAAAATCTGGAGGAAGGCGTTGGCGTAGCTCAGGTGATGGACGCCGAACATCTCGCGCACAATCGCGTACTTGGCGGTACTGTGGATGGCAAAACCGCAGCTGAGGCCAATCGAAAGCCAGAAGGCTATGCGCGGGAAGTTGCATGTGACAAGCACGGTCTGCGCAATCACGAAAGCCGTCATGAGCAGGGAGGACCACGCGAGAATCTTGTTCTTGGAGAACCGGTTGGTGAAGAACCCGGCGGGCCAGATCATCAACACGTAGGGCGCGATAAAGAATATCTGGAGCATGAAGGTCTGCCAGGTCTGGCCGCTTTCGGCGTTGGTGAAGGAACCTGACAGGATTTTCTGCGCGTAAACGAACACACCCATCTGTACGAATGTCGTCGCAAGAATAGAAAGGAAATATCGGACAGCGCCTTTAACTTTCCACATTGGAGATCCTTTATTTAATCTGCCGCATTACAAGCCGCAGAAACTAAAATTACGGATGCAAATTTAGAAATAACAGCACTAGCGTGCAGGGCGCATCAACTGTTCTAGCTCTTCCACGCTCTTGGGAATGGACGACGAGATATTACGGGAACCTGTCTTGGTAATGAGGAGGTCGTCCTCGATGCGGATGCCAATCTTTCCAGAAATGCGTTTTCCGTTAAAAATTCCCGAAAATTCGCCATACAGCCCGGGCTCGCACGAGATGAGCATGCCCGGACGGAGTACGGTATCGAGCGAACGCGAGCCCGGGTTGCCCTCGTGGATCTGTTCACCGATAAAATGGCTTACGCCGTGCGGGCGCTTGTCGTAGAGCAGCTTGAACTTGCCCGAATGAGCACGTACCAGGCGGGTGTCGAGCGCCTCCATGATGAATTCCCACGGGATATTCCCGATTTCCTTGAGCGAGACTCCCGGCCTCACGGACTTGCGGTATTCCTCCCCCGCGTCGAGGACAATCTGGTACAGCAGCGCCTGGAGCTGGTCGAACTTGCCGTTCACCGGGACGGTGCGTGAAATATCGCTGTGGAGCGTGCCGATGCGGACGCCGAAATCGAGCAGCACGAGTTCGCCCGCGCGCAAGGGTTCGTCGTTCTTGACGTAGTGCAGGCAGCAGGCGTTCGCGCCACCGGCACAGATGGTCGGAAACGCGAGGTCGCCGTCACCGCGGCGGCGCATGCCGTAGTCCAGGAACTGCGAGAGGTCGCGTTCCGTCTTGAAGCCACGCATACCGGCGAGCATCTCGCGGAAGGCGAGCTCGGTGGCCTTCTGGGCGGCGCAGGCCTCCTTGACGCGGTAATCCTCGAGTACAAGCCTGTCCTCGAAATGTTGCTTCTCGCAGCTCTTTACCGCCAAGCCGAATGGGCGGAGCTTTTTTTGGAGCGCGTCCTTGAGCCTGCGGTTGTGGTCGCCCTTCACCGCTTCAAAGTAGTAGGCGTAGGCATGCTTGGGCATGGACTTCCTTGCCGCGTTGCGGCGGGCAAGCGATTCCACGTAGTCCCACAGTTCGCTCACGGGGCGCACGTCGGCGATACCCGTAACCTTCGACACCTCGTCGCTCCCTTCCACAAAGCCTATCCGCTTGCCCACCCAGAATTCCTTGAACGGGTTTTTGGCGGGCACAAAGAGGGTCTCTTTCGCCGTAGACGGATCGAGCACGAGGTAGCAGCCGGCCTGGTTCACGCCCGTCAGGTACAGAAAAGCGGGTTCCTGGACCATCTTGGTCCAAGTTTGTACGAAGGGTTCCTCGCACCCCGGTTCGACCTGCATCCCGGCAAAAACGCAGAACGAGTCGAGTTTCTGCATAAGTTCACGGCGTCTTTTCGCATAAATTTTCTTCGAATCGGCGTATTTAGACGCGATAAATACTTGAGAATAGGCCTGAAAATTGTTTTTTTGCTTTTGCATCGGGATTTTTTACCTTTTTTTTCTTTTTTTTGGAAATAACTATATATATTTTAGCCATCAAAGACTAGAATGGAGTTCAAAATAATGTCTCTTTTAAAGAACTGGAAGCTTATCCTCGCATCCCTTTCCTTCGCCCTTCTCACCGCTTGCGCCGGCTCTTCGGGTGGCAGTGACGATTATTCTTCCGACGACGGTACGGAATATTCTGGCGGCGGTTCCAAGAGCTCTGCACCCAAGGAACACATCGACGAAGACAAGTTGAAGAAGACCGAAAAGGAAGCTATGGATATCACTGAAGAAAACCACAAGCTCCGCAAGGAAATCTTCGACGCGAAGAACAAGCTCGGCATTCCGGTTGACCGTCCGACGGACGACGCTCCGGCTGCAGCTGCCGAATAATCTAATGAATGAGTGAATTAACTCGTTATTCCATATCTGACAACCTGAAGCGGATTGTTTCGGGTGAACGTGAAACGGTTTTCCGTCTATTGGAGAGCCGTTTTTGCGTTGAGATACAGACCCGCCTGCCGGGCCTTTCCATAAAGCCGCTCAAGGGCGCCGACATCGAAGGCGTGCTTTCGGTGCTCGACCAGCTCAAGATGGCCGCACGCAACGGCGAGGTCCTCACGGCCTCCGACGTGTCGCGCCTGCTGGGGCCCGAGGTCCGCGACCTGGATGTGGCCATTCCCGACACCCCGGTGTTCCGCAACCGCTTTGGCGTTGCCGTTGCAGCCAAGACGGCGGCCCAAGCCGAACTGGTGAAGGCGGTCGAAAAGAACGACGTGATTTTTGCGAAGGGCCCCGCCGGTACAGGCAAGACCTTCCTCGCGGTGACGCTCGCGGTAGCAAGCCTCGAACGCCACGAGGCCGAACGCATCTGCCTGGTACGCCCGGCAGTCGAGGCAGGCGAATCCCTCGGGTTCTTGCCCGGCGACCTCAAGGAAAAGATCGCCCCGTACCTGCGCCCCATCCACGACAGCCTCTCCGAGCTTTTGCCCGCCGAAAAACTCCGCCGCTACGAGGAGACCGGCGCTATAGAGGTGGCCCCCCTCGCCTACATGCGCGGCCGCACCCTCAAGCGCGCCTTTATTATACTGGACGAGGCGCAAAACACCACAATCGCACAGATGAAAATGTTCCTCACGCGTCTCGGGCCGCACAGTAAAGCTATCATTACTGGTGACACGAGCCAGGTGGACCTCGCCAAGGGGCAAACGTCGGGCCTGGAACACGCCATGAAAATCTTGAAGGGAATCCGCGGTATCGCCCAGGTGGAATTCACCGCCACCGACGTGCTCCGCCACCATCTCGTTAAGGATATCTTGCTCGCCTACGCACAGAAGGACAAGAAAAAATGAAGAAGAAGCAGAAGAAAATCCACCTCATTATCGGCTGGCTCATCATCGCGTCGGTCGCCATCGCGCTCTTCCCCGACAAGAACATCGCCCTGCAGGCCGAGCACCCGCACCTCGGGCAGCTGAGTACCCGCACCATCATCTCGCCTATCAACTTCGACATTCCCAAGTCCAAGCAGGAAATCGAGGCGGAACGCGCCCGTGCCGCCGAGAAGGTGAGCGCCATCTTCGAGTTCAACTCCGACGAGACGAACCGTATTAGCGACGACCTCAAGCAGTACCTCAACAAGCTCGGGCAGTACGGAGCGCTCCAGTCCCAGATTAGCGGTGCCTACCAGTCCGACGACGTAGACTCTTCCGTGCAGCGCAAGGTGACGCAGGCCTCCCGCCTTTACGAAGTGCTCAAGCAGCGCCTCTCCATCACCGCCATCAAGCCGCTCAGCTATAATTCCCGCGCCCGCGATTCCGTGTTCGCCGCCTTCGGCCGCATGCTCGAGAAGGGTATCTCGAATACGCTTGTAGCAAAGACCGAGACCGAAGTCCAGCTGTTCATCAACAACTACAACATCCAGAACGTCAAGTCGCTCATCTACAACAAGCCGACCGTTTCCATTATCAAGAACAACGAAGAGAATACGCTCGAAGCAAGCGAAATCCAGCCGCTCCAGCGCCGTATTGACGAGGCGTTCAGCCAGCTGCAGAGCGCCTTCCCCACCGAGCAGGCTCTGCAGAGCGCCTTCTACGAAGTGCTGTACGTTTTTGCACTCCCGAACGTTTTCTACCTCGAAAAGGAGACCGAGTCGCGCAAGCAGGACGCTCGCAACAAGGTGACTCTCATCAAGGGTATGGTGCCGCGCGGCATGGAAATCGTGACGCAGGGCGCTCCCGTGACCAAGGACATTCTTGAAAAGATCGAGGCCCTGCAGCAGGCCCAGCAGAAAGAAGAAAACTCCCGCACCCTCACGGCCCCTTACGGCCAGGCGCTCGTATTCTTCGTCATCATCTCCATCCTCTTCATTTTCTTCATGTTCTCCCAGGCCACCAAGAGCCTCAAGACGGCCCGCCAACTCTGGAGCCTTGTCGCGCTTGCCGCCTTGCAGCTTATCGCCTACTGGGGCATGCACTACTTTACGGGCTACATAAGCAAGGCCGAAGGTACGCTGATTCCCGAAGCAATCGACATGATGTGGATTTACCCGTTCGCGCTTACGCCCGTGATTGCGACGGTGCTGTACGACCACCGCTTCGGCATCGCATTCTCCGTGTTCTCGTCGGTGATTTTTGGCGTGCTGAACGGCTACGACCTCGCCGCCACGGTGATGGTCCTGGGCGTCACGCTCCTGTTGACCCAGCCGCTGGTACGCATGCGCTACAGGGTGCAGTTCGCATGGAGCATCTTTGCCGGAATCGCGGCCCTCGCCGCTGCCACATGTATCATGTTCCTGTTGCGTAACCGCATGGGCCTCGAGCCGTTCTACATGACCATGATAGCGGGCAGCATCAACATCGTCGTCTGTACCGCCCTCGCCTCCGTGCTGTTCGTCCACCTTGTGGAACGCATTTTCGGCATCACGACCGTGCTTACGCTCATGGAAATGTCCGACTTCAACCGCCCGGCGCTCAAGAGGATTTCGGAACTCGCCCCGGGAACGTTCCACCACAGCATCCAGGTGTCGAACCTCGCCGAGAAGGTGGCCGATAGCATTGGCGCGAACTCGCTGTTGGTGCGCGTCATGGCGCTCTACCACGACATCGGCAAAACGATGCGCCCGGAATACTTCACCGAGAACCAGAAGCAGGGCGTGAACCCGCACAACAACCTCGACCCGCTCCAGTCCGCGAAGATTATCGTCGGGCACGTGGAACAGGGTGCGGCGCTCGCCAAGGACTACAAGATTCCGGAACTTGTCGCGGCAGGCATCCGCGAGCATCACGGCACGACGCTCATCCAGTACTTCTACGCGAAGGCGATGGACATGGGCATTGCCGTGGACCAGGACGACTTCCGCTACAACGGCCCCAAGCCGCAAAGCAAGGAAACCGCCATTCTCATGCTCGCCGACATCATCGAGGCCACGAGCCGTTCCATGACAGACCAGAACGTGGACGCCCTCGCCGACATGATCCACAAGACCATCCAGGGACGTTTCAACGAGGGTCAGTTCAGCGAATGCGACCTGTCCATCCGCGAGCTGTTCAAGCTCGAGAAGGCGTTCCTCCACAGCCTCGACGGCACGTACCACACCCGCGTGAAGTACCCCGGGCAGAGGTAATTAGCAAACCGCGGCCAGGATTGAATTTTTTAGGCGAAAAACGCCAAAATTCGCTTGACAACGGCCATAAACTTTGTATATTTGGCGTGTAATCTTAAGGACGACGTAAATGTTGAATAAAAAGAACATCATTCTTATTGCTATCGGCGTTTTACTGCTCGTTATCGGTTTTATCTGCCTCGCTACCGGCCCGGCAGACAATCCGGTCAGCCTTACGGTTGCACCGCTTATCCTGGTGGTTGCCTACATCGTGATCATTCCTCTCGGAATCCTGTTCACGGGCAAAAAGCAGGACAAGTAAAAAATCCGGGCGATTAGCTCAGTTGGTTCAGAGCGTCTGCCTTACAAGCAGAATGTCAGCGGTTCGAATCCGTTATCGCCCACTACCGAAAATCGGAAACGATTTGGGGTGGTAGCTCAATTTTGGTTAGAGCACCGGCCTGTCACGCCGGAGGTTGCGAGTTCAAGCCTCGTCTATCCCGCGAAAGAACCTTCTTCGGAAGGTTCTTTTTTATATATATTTGTTTTGTATTACAGGTCTTTGGGACATCGAAGGGAGGCTCCATGAAATACGGCGCTATACTAGCTGCACTCTTTTTCTCGTTGAACCTTGTTGCATGCGGAAGCGACGACGATGACGACATGTTCGGCATGAAGCAGATGGTCGACGACTTCGAGGAAATGGGAAAGAACAA
>CADBLC010000029.1:10999-14071 GCA_902795385.1 Fibrobacter succinogenes
GCCCCGGAACAGGTGTCGCGCACTTTTGTCGAGTACCATTACGACTCCACGCGCAAGGCGACCATCGCGACGCGCAAGTACCACGACGGCCTGATCGACTATGACTACAGAACGGTTCAGGTGGGCCTCCAAGTTTGGCTCGGCGAGAACGTACGCCGCAGCGCCTCCACCGAACGCTGCTACAACGACAGGGAGTCCCTGTGCACCACCTACGGCAAGCTCTACCGCAGCACGAGCGGCCTTTGCCCGCCCGATTTCAGCGTCCCCACGGTAGACGAATGGAACAAGCTTTTGAAGGTCGCCGGTAGCACCAAGTCGCTCATGTCCAAGACGCTGTGGGAAGACGGGAACGGCAAGGACGCCCCCGGCACCGACGCTGTAGGATTCACGATGTTGCCCGGCGGCATATGCATTGGCGACAAGTGCAGCGGCCTCCACACCCAGGCGAACTTCTTTGCACTGAAGGGCGATGCGAGGGGCTACGTAACGTTCAGGCCGGGCAAGGACAGCCTGGAATGGCATACCATCGACGAGAAGGACTCCGTACGCGTATCGCTGCGCTGCGTGCAGCCAGCGAGCGAAGTGCAGAAAGAGAGCGAGCTGAACAAAATCTGCAAACCCAGTTCGGAAGTCTATGTGACCGAGGGGAAAAAGCAATTCAAGTGTTCTGTCGACAGCGCCTGGCAGCAGGTGCTGGACTCCGTCCCTTCTTCCTGTGCATCCAAGGACGAAGACAAGCGTTACCTGATATCGAACAGCGAATACCTCTGCATCTCCGGCAAAATCAGGCAACTGACAGAGATCGAAGAAGCGATTGGCAGGTGCCTGGCCAAGAACGAAGGCGACACGGCCACCTTCAAGAGCACGCTGTACGCCTGCAGGTCGGGCGAATGGACACAAATGAAGATTGAAGAAATCTACGGGGAATGCACTAGCGCAATGGACCCCACCAAGATAGTCCTGTTCAATACCTCGGAATATCGGTGCAAGGACGGTGCATGGAAATACGTCTCAAGAATAGAAAGGTTGCGCGGATTCTGCACGAGCGCAATGGAAGGCGATACAGCCGTCGTTCAAGACACGTTCTCTACTCCGGAATCTCTTGTAGGCCCTAATGGCGTACAGGTTGTCAACATTTCGCATTATCAAACTAGAGCCTACAAGTGTACTAATGGTGATTGGAAACAATGCTCGACTGACGAGGACTATTTCGGCGAGTGCACCGCACAGCGTCAGGGCAAAGTCGATTCCTTCCCCAATTTTGTAATTCCCCAAACGAGTCATTTACGTATTTGCGACAACGGCGTATGGCGTATCCCGGCCGGAATCGAATTAAGGCAAGGCTTCTGTACCAAGGACCGACAAGATGAACTCGTAAAGGATTCTTCCAAGTTCTATGTTTGCACTAACGGTGCATGGACCGAGGCTACCTTAGACAATTTCCCCATTCCTTGCGATGAAGCCCACGAAGACAGCGTATACACGATCAGTTCCAAGAAGATTTATTGCGATGTCACCCAAAGCAAGTGGCGCACACCTACCGGAATTGAACAGAACAATGGATTATGCACCAAGTCCAAGGAAGGCCAAACGGCTATGTCCGGTACAAAGTCATTCTATATGTGCACTAACCGAAGCTGGGTCGCAATTGATTCCTTGCGGTATCATCTTGGAGAATGCTCCACCAGCAAGAACTACAGGACTGTGAAAACCCTGCACACCAAGGACTACTACTGCAACGGCGAAAATTGGATTGTAGCTGTACTTAGCGATATTTTGGGGACATGTGCCTACTCAAATGCAATGGATACCGTCCGCTACAAGGACTCCCTGTATATTTGCAAAGACAACAAATGGCAGCAGGTTACCGCATACAATGTGCTTAGCCGTTGTGAAACGAGTAAAAAGGGAGTCATCGAATACAATTACGTGAATCACACCAATTATGTATGTGATTCCTATTCATGGGACGTTGCTACCATGAACGACATTGAAACATGCACCGAATCCAAGTACGGCGTAGTAAAAAAGATGCCAGAGGGAGACAATCGCGAATTCGTTTGTTCCGATTATTATTATTCCGCTGGCCAGAGAGCGGACCGCTGGCGGCAACTCACCCCTGAAGACTCCGCGGTGGGAGTCTGTTCTCCGGCACAGAATGGCGTTATCAAGGAAAAGAACAGCTCCATGTACATATGTACTTTGAACACCGAATTGATGTATGCATCCCATAGATGGGATTCTCCGTCAAAAAAAGAAGCCATGGATTATAAATGTTCTTCTGCAAGCAGCGGCACGGTAATTAATTATGCGACACAGAAAAACATCTGCGACGGCAAGGGTGGATGGTCCGTAGAATACGGGAGTGTTACCATTGGCGGCGTATCTCACAAGACCGTCGATTTCGCGGGCTTGACAATCCTTGCGGAAAATCTGAAGGCACCGACCGTCAACTCCAAGTGCTACGAAGGCAACAACAACCAGTCGTGTACCCACGGCCGCTTGTACACCATTGTAGATGCCTATGAAGCCTGCCCCACCGGCTGGCACTTGATGGATTCGGTTGAATACAAGACCATTGAAAATATGGCAAGGAACTATTCCGGACGATTCCACACCGTTGACATTTTCGATTCGGGAAATTCCGCTTGGCAGGCGGCTTCTTCGGGCAAGAACAATGACGACGTCTATGGAATCGGCATCTTCGGCACCGGCTATTGCGATGCTACGGGCAAGTGCGACTACAGCATGCGCGAATCCTATCTATGGACAACCGACGTAGTCGACCTTAGTACAGTCTACGCCGTTCATCATACGTATGAACGTAAAACGGAGATTGTCCGCATGAACCCGAATGCATACCTGGGTGCAAGGTGCGTCAAGGATCATTAGCGCATTTTTTCGTCAAAAAAGGCAAAAAAAAGCCTAAATTCCCCTTGACATAACACAATCCTTTTTATATATTTGGGCTACCACTGGGGTGGTAGCTCAATTTTGGTTAGAGCACCGGCCTGTCACGCCGGAGGTTGCGAGTTCAAGCCTCGTCTATCCCGCGAAAAAGCCCTCTCTTTT